>NZ_JAUBUY010000058.1:4147-38454 GCF_036705565.1 Microcoleus sp. AT8-B5 | reverse complement strand
ATCAGTCGGTTGAATTTCTGCAACCGTTACAGGAACCGTCTTATCTTCTAGCGTCAGGGAAATATACCACCCATCCGGTTCTCTAATAACGCTCCCCATCTTAACCTTGAAGCCCGTTGGTATTGGACGATGAAAAACCATAGGTACTTGACCTATCTTTGCGAGGCGAATGCAAATCCTATTTTGCTCATCCTTGACAATATCTAAGTTGTCTAATTGAGGATAAGTGAAGGATTTATAGTAGTGAAGCCCCTTAAACTTGGGTTGACCCCTACGATTGCCATTTTTATCGGGTGTGGTGAAATTTGAGAAGGAAGTTTCCACTCTGTTGACGACATCTTGCAAGACCTGTGAATCCAACACTTTATAATCAGGGAATAACTTTTTAGTGTTTTTGATGTCAGCCAGTTGTATCGTCTGCCACTGTACATATCCGCCTTCAATGTTCGAGAAAACGTCGCCTTTCTTAGTCAAAGGATTACCCGATTCATCCTTTTTTCTACCATCCCTAGTCTGCACTCTCGTCAAAGGAATGTTTTGATAAATCTCTTCAACAGGGACTATCGAAACAATCAAGGGACAGGCGTTGACGGGCGTTCTCGTGGCTGACCACCACCTAAATCTTTCGCCAAGTCGGTAGTTGTACTGCCGACGACATAGTTCTAGATGAGCCACAATTGTTGCCAATTGGGCTTTTGTGGGTTTGAGGCGGTATTTGTATGTTAGTTGCATGGGAAATTTCTTTTTTCGACCTACCTTAATGTACCATTTTTTCGATTTAATAGTTAGAGAAAGTACATCGAAGTTAAAGGTACTCGCAATGTCTAATTGTCGGTTTCCGTACCTACACCCGACGAGCCTTTCATCACGCGGGCGTAATTCATTCGGGGTACGGGGCGTAGCGCTCAGATGCGTCCCATCTGAATATACCGAGGGACTTCCCGGCTGGTAGTTAAAAGTTAAAAATCAAAAACTCAAAAGACTCGCTTTTAACTTTCAATCTTTAATTTTTAAATAGCCTTCAACCACACAATCTGTACCCACTGTGCGCCAAGAAACCCGCTCTAAAGTTAAAGCCTCAGTCATTGCCGAAAAGCCCAAATCTCCCACCGGAGTTGGAGCTCCTTGGCCACCGACAATTTTAGGAGCAATAAAAGCCATAATTTTTTGAACTGCACCCTCAGCAATTGCCCTCGCGGCCAAAGTGCCACCGCACTCCCAGAGTACAGAAAGAAAAGATCGATCGTACAAATAAGCCATAACATTAGTCGGTGTCAGAGGGGAGAGCTCCACAACTTCCACCCCTTTGGCGATCAAAAATTCCTGAAATTCCGGGTTAACCCCAGGCTCAGTCAGCACCAAAGTAGCCGCCACAGAGGTTTCCCACAACCAAGCCGACTTCGGCAAATCCAGAGTGCGGCTCATCACCACCCGCAGGGGATTATTCCTATCAGGCTGGTGACTCGTCAGTAGGGGATTGTCCAGACGCACCGTATTTCCCCCAACAATCACAGCATCGCAGCCGACGCGCACCCGGTGAACCTCGCTGCGAGCCTCCTCGCCTGTCACCCAAGCGCTGTGGCCGCTACTGGTAGCAATTTTACCGTCCAAAGTCATCGCATATTTCAAAATTCCCAAAGGCCGGCGGTGCAAAATCCGGTGCACAAAAGCCTCGTTGAGTTTTTGGCAAGCTTCCCCTTCCACTCCCGCCACCACTTCAATGCCAGCCTCTCGCAACCGGGCTAGCCCAGTGCCAGCTACCAAAGGATTCGGATCGACCATGCCAGCCACTACTTTTGCCACCTTCGCCTTAACTAAAGCTTCGGAACAGGGAGGAGTCCGGCCGTAGTGGTTGCAGGGTTCCAGGTTCACGTAGACAGTCGCTCCTTCGGCAAGTTCCCCCGCTTCCTGGAGCGCAAAAACTTCGGCGTGAGGTTGACCGGCACCGGGATGAAACCCTTCGCCGACAATCTTGCCGTCTCGGACAATTACAGAACCGACAAGGGGGTTGGGTGCGGTTTTGCCCAGAGCACGGCGAGCCAATTCTATGCAGCGGCGCATCATGGCTCGATCGAACTCTTGAACTTCGCTGTTTTCCAGTTGTTTTGTACCTTGCTGCTGTCCGTTAGCTAAGCTGGCGATCGCTTGAGCGTGCGCCGGAAAAGTTTCCATGAGATTTTGCTATGATATCTATCCCTGAGTGTACTGAGTTTGATGCTAATTTTGGCAGCGAACCCACAATCAATTGCGGCGGGGGCAAAATGTACGTTACCACTGAGATATTGCACCATTCTCAATTAGCCTTTATGAACAGGCTTTCCGGCCTGTTCCACAAGAAAATTTATCTTTTGTGGAACAGGCCGAAAAGCCTGTTGCTGACAAGGGTGCAAGATGTGAGTTACCAGGAGTGAAGGGCAATTTAGGGCATCTAGCCGCGGGCCCGATCGAATAGCTTTAACATTAAGAAAAAATAGCAGGTGCTTGAGAAAAGAATGAGTCAGGACATGAAGCGGGAATTTGCCAGCCGCGACGAATTAATTGCCTACGTGCGCCAACAGTTCCCCGAAGCCGCCCGGCGGGACAGCAGCGTACCCCCAACCCCAGGCGGGCGCAAAGCAGCCGAGACAGCCCTGCAACAAATTGACCCCGGCAAATACGCCTCAACCCGCAATTTCCTCAACGGTGCGGTAACGCGCTTGTCGCCCTATTTGCGCTACGGAGTTTTGAGTCTTGCCGAAGTCCGGGATGCCGTGCTGGAGAAGGTGCGGCATCCAGAAGAAGCTGTGAAACTTGTCAACGAGTTGGGTTGGCGGGATTATTGGCAGCGACTCTACGCCGAATTGGGCAACGGGATTTGGGAAGACCGGGAACCCTACAAAACTGGTTACACTGCCTCATCTTACAGCGAAACTCTGCCCCAGGATGTCGTCGAGGGCACGACTGGTTTGGTTTGCATCGACAGTTTCAGTCGCGAGTTGCGAGAAACTGGTTATTTGCACAATCACCAGCGGATGTGGACTGCCGCTTATCTCGTACACTGGCGCCGCGTGCGCTGGCAAGCCGGAGCTCGCTGGTTTTTGCAACACTTGCTAGATGGAGATCCGGCGAGCAATAATCTTTCTTGGCAGTGGGTAGCCAGCACTTTTAGTCACAAACCTTATTTTTTTAATCGGGAAAATTTGGAGCGTTACACTAAGGCGGTTTATTGTCGCGATTGTCCTCTGTATGGGCAATGCGATTTTGAGGGAACTTACGAATATTTGGAAGGGAAGTTGTTTCCTAATGGAGAAAAGGTCGATCGTAGCGGCGGTTCTAAAAGTTGGAACCGCCCTAAAAAAACTCGCAGAAATTAAAATGTCATTAGTAGACCTCTTGCAAAAATCCTTTTCCTCAATTGATGGGACGGGCTCTGGGGCCCATCCCACAAGAGTTATTTTTTCTTGTGGGATGGGCCCCAGAGCCCGTCCTAATTATTTTTGCAAGAGGTCTAGTCATTAGTCAGTAGTCAGTAGTTATCAACAGTTAACAGTCAACAGTCAAAAGTTAACAATTACTAATTTATGAACAATCCGATTATTTGGCTGCACGGTGACTGTTTGAGTCCTGAAGGCCCCGCTTTTCAAGCGCACCCACAGGCACCGGCTATCTGGGTTTGGGATGATGCGCTGATTGATGAATGGCAGTTGAGTCTCAAACGAATGGTGTTTATTTACGAATGTTTGCTGGAGTTGCCAGTAGTTATTCGGCGGGGCGATGTGGCTGCGGAAGTTATCGCTTTTGCGATCGAATCCGGCGCTAATCAAGTGGTAACTACCGAAAGTCCCAGTCCTCGCTTTCAGGATATTTGCGGGAAAATTAAGCGATCGCACCCAGTAGAAGTTTTGCCACCGGAACCCTTTGTCCGCTACGATGGTTACATTGATTTGAAGCGTTTTTCTCGCTATTGGCGCGTCGCTGAAAAATATGTTTTCTAATTAGGAATTGGGAATTTGTAATTGGAAATAGGTGTTCTTTTCTCTTCTTCCTTCTTCCCTCTTCCTTCTTCCTGAAATCCGTTACATCCGTTACAGAATCCGTTGCCGAACTTCCTTCTTTCTTCAACTCCCCTTCAAACGCTCCAACAGCCATTGAAATCTCGATGCCGCCAAATCGGGATTTTCGACATTTCCCCGGAGGGCGTCCTCGCCGTCGGGATCTTCATATATTAAACCATCACTATCATCGCCGAAGCGTTTGACTGTACCCCGCAGTCTCGACGACAGAAATTTGGTAATCGCCCGATAAAACCGCAGGGAAAAAAGCACGTCTTGCTCGAGTTTTTCAGTTAGCAGTCGCCGGGGAATTGACAGGATGAGGCACTCTTCAATTGCCGTGACGCTAGCAGAAGGAAGCCTCCCGTCTACAAAAGACATTTCGCCTAACACTTCCCCGGAAATAATTTTTCCAATTTCTTTGTCGCCCAAAGATGATACAGCAACGCTCAAAGTTCCCTCCAGAACTATGTACAGGGCGTCTAAGGGCTTTCCTTCGGCGATCAGGGTTGTGCCGGGGAGGACTTGGGTGCGGGTGCCGTTGGCGAGCATCCAATCGATGTCGCGATCGCTCAATTCGCCTAATATCACTAGAACTTTGCTCATAAAGTCAGGTTGAGATGAGATAATTTGTATTTTTTTACTTGTTTAGTTGCGTGCTGTTGTGAGATGGTCAGACCCTGAGCGAAAGCGAAGGCTAAACTTTACAAATAGAACACTAAATTTTACACAATTTTCATAATATTCAGTAATTTTGACACGATCGAGCCACAAATCTTTCTCGAATCGGTGGTATTATTCTACATTACTTGTCAGGAACCCTGCAGCAGCCGATCGCGTTGTATTAACTGCACTTGCTTGGGACGGCGGGGTTGCCCAAACTGTTTTAAAAGCTTGTTGTCTCTTGGTTTAGAGCTGGTGCGCCCTCAAAAACCGGATTTTTCCGGCGTGGCTGCGAGTGCAGCGCCCCCAAGTAAAGTATTGTAGGATGCAAGCGAGGCGAACGATCGACCCCTCAATTAAACAGGATTAAGGATGAAATCATCCCTAGGATTGATTTTTTGCCGATCGATCTGTAAATTAAAATTAGCCTCTAAACCCACCGTCCGTTCTTGAATCTAATCAGCTTGAGAGTTGACTATTCAACGGTAAAATGGCAATCTAGGAACAACACAACTCATATTTGTGTCTTTTTTTCCCAAAGCTCTCGACGTTCTCCCTCAAACACTTACACTTTTAACACACCCTTCATTGAGGAGTTGCTATGAATAGTCTATTTTCCAAGTCTACTTTTGCGTTAATAAATCTTGCAGCTTTAGCTGTTTGTTGCAGTACCATGTCAGCGAAAGCTGAAACTGGCAACTTGCCCGATGTCGCTACAACTGCAACAATCGCAGCTCAAAATATTGACCAAACTTCTGAGCCGACGGCAACTTCAGCAGTTAAACCCGACGCAGAAACAACGGCTAGTAATAAAAAAATTGATTCAATCAGTTGGAGCGAACTAACAGAAGCGGCAGAGCCAGCAGCCTCTGAACCTGCCGCCAACTTGCAAGTATCTATTGCTGCACCCGAAAAATCGGAAGCAGCAACATCTGAAATTGCTGAGACAGAAACAGCGCAAAATACATCCATTGCTGCTGAGACTCAAAAGTCGGAAGAAACCGCTAAAATTGCTGATAATGGTGTCAAAGTGCAGTCAACAGTCGAGACTGTCAAAAAGAGCGATCGACCTACCTCAATTGTTGCCCAGAGCAATAATCTTGAAGTAACAGCAACAAAGGAAGAAAAAGAAGTCCAAACAGCACAAGAATTGTTGAGCAATCCTGTCAGCACTTCCGCCTCAGCTCTGACAAACCAACCGAAAGTTGCCCAAAAACCTGCAACTGTCTCCGAAGCAACTGAAAAAGTAGCTCAAGGAACTCAAATCCGACCAGGCCGAGCAACCCGTTCTGGGCCCAGCTACATCGGCATTGGCGGCAATCTAGGTTTTGGCGGAGATTCAGCTTTAGGCGACGGTTCATTTGCGATTATTAGCAAAATCGGTTTGACGAACAATTTCTCGGTGAGACCGACTGTTTTGTTCCGCGACAACTTAGCTTTTCTAGTTCCTGTTACCTACGATTTTGTATCTCAAGAGACCGTGGAAGTCAGCGATGATTTTGTGATTACTGCTGCTCCTTATGCAGGTGCTGGCGTGCTAATTTCTACCGGTGATGACGGTACTTTTGGCTTCCTGATTTCGGGAGGTGTAGATGTGCCACTGTCGAGAAATTTTACAGCCACAGCCGGACTGAATATTGGTTTTGTAGACGGAGCTGAAGTGGGATTGTTGGTCGGTGTCGGCTATACGTTCCCGAATATTGCCCGGTAGTGTTGCTGTTTGAGCAAACGCATGACAAATAAATAAGCGCGGGGTTGGCTGTAGGAATACAGTCAACCCTTTTTGATGATGGAAAATCTGCCTATGCGATCAATGTAGGGTGCGCCATAAGCACAGAGCGGTAATGTAGGTTGCGTCATAAGCACAGAGCGCCGATAGGGATTTTTGTGAAAGATATAATGATGGTGCGATCGATCTTATATCTTGCACCATTTTCAATAAGCTTTTTATGGACGGGCTCTCCTGCCCATCCCACAATCAAATTCACTCTTTGTGGAACAGGCCGGAAAGCCTGTTCTTGAAAATGGTGCAACATATGAGATCGATCGCACTTTCTCACCAACCACCCGAAAAAACCGTGACCAAAACAGAAATCTTAGCAGCACTCAAAAATCTGACAGCAGAAGAACGCCTAGAAATCATCGAAACAGCTTCGCGGATGATGCGCGAAGAAATAGAAGAAAAAGCCCAGCGCAAAGCTGAGAGAAAACGCAGACTCAGAGCCGCAGCAGAAGCAGCGGTTCCTTTGTATGAACCAGGAGGGCCGCTGCACGATTTGTGGTCGCCCGACAGCGAACCGTATTTCGATTCAGAGGAAGAATACCTGAGCGCAGGGGTAGAAACTAATGCGTAAGGGCGAAATTTGGCTTGTCAAACTAGATCCAACGGTGGGAGATGAAATTGGCAAAACTAGACCTGTTGTGGTTGTCAGCGATGATGAATTGGGAAAGTTGCGGCTCAAAGTAATTGTTCCAATTACAGCATGGAACGATCTTTTTTCCCCGCTTGATTGGATGGTGCAGCTCGAACCGACCTCAGAAAATGGCTTAGCCAAACTCTCAGCAGCCGATACTTTTCAAGTCCGTTCCGTCTCCCAACAAAGATTTGTCCGACAACTCGGAACCCTGTCCGAGACAATTATGGAAGAAATTGCAGAAGCACTGACAATTGTTCTGGATCTAGATTGAATAACTAGGCAACAGCGTACAAATAGTGTTATTTATAGATAGATTGTATGGCGCGATGGCCTAAATGATTCCTATACAACTTACACTCAAAAATTTTCTCAGCTATCGCGAAGCTGCTTTAGACTTTCGCGGCCTGCACACCGCTTGCATTTGCGGGCCTAACGGTGCTGGCAAATCCTCCCTCTTAGAAGCCATATCCTGGGCACTTTGGGGCTGTTGTCGCAGCGATACGGAAGACGATATCATCCATATCGGCGAAACTGATGTGCGCGTTGATTTCACTTTCTCCACCGGCGGCCAAATCTACCGGGTGATTCGCAACCGCCGACGCGGACAATCGGGAAGTTTGGAATTTCAAGTAGCAACAAACCCCCCCTTCCCCCCCCTTGGTAAGGGGGGGCCACAAGAAGTGAATTCTTCCCTTGGTAAGGGGGGGCCACAAGAAGTGAATTCTTCCCTTGGTAAAGAGGAACCCGAAGAAGTAAATTCTTCTCCCCCCCTTAGTAAGGGGGGGTCGGGGGGGGTGAATTTTCGCACGCTCACAGACAAGGGGCTGAGAACAACTCAGCAAAAAATCCTCGAACACATCAAACTTGATTACGATACTTTCATCAACTCGGCGTATTTGCGACAGGGGCGAGCTGATGAATTTATGCTCAAAAAGCCGATCGAACGCAAACAAGTTTTAGCCAACCTGCTCAAGCTCGACTCCTACGACACTTTATCCGACCAAGCCAAAGATACGTCCAAACAATTTAAAGCTCAAGTCGATGTACTCAAACAGAGTTTGCTAACCGTACAAGAGCAACTGCAACAAAAAGAGACCATCGCCGCCGAACAAACTCAATTGCAGCAAGCAACCGATTTGCTTCAGCAGCAGCAGCAAGCCGACACAACCGAGTTACAGCAACTGCAACTCCAGCACCACAACCGTCAAACTTGGCAAAAACTCCTCGCCGGCCACCAGCAACAGCACTACAATATCACTCAAGAATGCCGCCGCTTGCAGCAAGAACTCAGCGCCGCCAAACAGCAGCAAAATGAGCTACAAGCCCTCTTAGTTCAAGAAAATGAAATAACAGAAGGAATTGCGTATTTCCACAGCTTGCAAGCCACAGAAGAGACTCTGGCTGGAAAATTTAAGGCAAACCAACAAGCCCAAAATCAGCGCCAGCAATTGCAAGAACAGCAGCGGCAAGAACTGAGCTTTTTGCAAAGCAAAATTCAGCAATTGCAAGCTCAATTAGATGTTTTAGAACAGGATGAAAAAGATGTTCTGGAAATTCTCAAACAGCAGCCGGAGGTTGACAAAGGACTCGCACAGTTGCAAGCAGTTCGATCGCGCCTCAACGAACTAGAGCAACTGCAACTGCAAGTTTCGCCGCTTCTACAACAGCAGCAGCAAAAGCAACAAAAGCTCGATCGCGCCCGCGCCGGTTTAACCGCCCGCTTAGAGGAAATCAACCGACAGGTGCAAGTTCAGCAGCAGCAGCGACAGCCGCAATTACAGCAGGAAATCTCGGCCATCGCCAATCAAATTTTGCAGTTGGAAAACAAGCGAGTTTATCAGCAGCGAGTCCGCGAAAAAGGTCAAGAAAGGCACGACTTTCTCGGAAACCTGCAAGCCAAAAGCCGCGACTATCAAACCAGACTCGCCGAGATCGACCAAAAACTGCAACTGCTGCGGAAACATGAAGGAGAAAAAACCGCAGGTGAAGGTAAAGCCTCGAATTTTGCGGAAAACGAGCCATCAAATTCGCATTTAATGGTGCGGGATACAAATTTTGGCAATTGTCCTTTGTGCGATCGACCTTTAGACGAACACTACTGGAATTTGGTAGTCACAAAACACCACACCCAACAGCAGGAAATCTGGAACCAACTGTGGGTTGTGCGCGAACAGTTAGCCGTCTCCGAGCGCGAAATTCAAGTCCTCAGACATGAATACCGCGAACTAGAAGAGGAATTAGCGCCCTACCAAGAATTGCGGGAACGTCGCAGTCATTTGCAAGCACAATTAGATAGCCTGAGTCAAGATGAAACTCGACTGCAGAGTATGCGTCAAGACGCGGCAGAAATAGAGCGGTTGCTACGCACAGGCGAGTATGCAGCGGAGGATTTGGGCGAACTCCAGCAAATCGAACAGCAACTGCAACAGCTCAATTACAGCGATCGCAGCCATTCCCTCGCCCGCAGCGATGAAAAGCGCTTGCGGTGGGCGGAAATTAAGCAAGCTCAAATCAAAGACGCTCAGCAGAAACTGAATAAAATTAATGCCCGTCGCCCGGATTTGCAAACTCAATTAGCCACCGTACAGCAACAGTTAGAACAGCAAAAAAACAGCTCGGAAATACAGCAGCAAATTCTATCTTTAGATAGATACATTGCGGAAATTGGCTATAATTTGGAACAGCACGAACACGTGCGGAGCGAAATGCGCCGATCGCAGTTTTGGATCGCCCGCGCCGAAAAATTGCGATCGGCAACTGTGCAGTATCCGCAAGTGCAGCAGCGGGTTAATGAAATAGCAAATTCCATCGCTGTGCGCGATCGAGATTTGCAAGCTGTCAGCGCTCAAACTTCCGCGATGAACCAGCAGTTGCAAGAACATCCCGATCCCACAGCGCGCATAAGTGCGATCGAACAGCAAATCAGTCGCCGCCGCCAGCAGCTAGACCAACATTTGGGCAGTCTCGGACGCCTCCAGCAGCAGCAGCAAAATCTGGAAACTCTGCAAGTTCAGCTAGTAGCTCAAAAAGAGCAAATGCAAGTTGCAAAACGCCAGCAGCGAGTTTATCAAGAGTTGGGTCAAGCATTTGGTAAAAACGGCATTCAAGCTTTAATGATTGAAAATGTTTTGCCTCAACTTGAAGCTGAAACAAATCAGATATTGTCGAGATTGAGCGCCAATCAATTGCACGTTCAATTTATTACTCAGCGGGCGGCTGCTTCTAAAAAAGCAACTAAATTGATTGACACTTTAGACATTTTAATTGCTGATGCTCGCGGGACTCGCGCCTACGAAACTTACTCTGGCGGTGAAGCTTTTCGGATTAATTTTGCGATTCGGCTGGCGCTGGCGAGACTGCTGTCTCAGCGGGCGGGTACGGCTTTGCAAATGTTGATTATTGATGAGGGATTTGGGACTCAGGATGCTGAAGGGTGCGATCGGCTGATTGCTGCAATTAATGCGATCGCCTCCGACTTCGCCTGCATCCTCACCGTTACCCATATGCCTCACCTGAAAGAAGCTTTTCAAGCCAGGATTGAAGTAAGCAAAACTGCTCAGGGTTCTTGCCTTAGCTTGTCAATTTAAAAGGGTTGATGAGCCGGATGGAAGGAGGAGAAGAAAAAAAGTTAAAAATCTCAGTATTTTCACCTTCTGTTTTCTTGCCGCCTTCGGTATTTTCACCTTCTGTTTTCTGGATAAGTGCCTCATGCCTTCGGTGATACTACTTACTTTCAAACAAAAAGGCAATTGTAGGCCCGTGCCCCAAACCATAATGGAATCAGTCATTGCCAATCTAAAATCTAAAATCTAAAATCTACAATGGTATTACTCCTTTCCCCGTCGGCTTTTTTGGGCTGCTGATTTTGTTAAAAAAGCTAAATTAAAAATAAAATTATAGAATAAGAATGGCTCAAGCTATTTATAATTTTCTATTGTTCTGTCCGCTCCCAAGGAGTTTGGATATTGCTACAGATGACAACAGACTCTTTCAACCTGTCTCTCCTAGAACGGGCGATCGCAGCGTCGAGCAACAGCATTCTCATCGCGGATGCTCGCAAGCCTGACATACCGATTATCTACTGCAATCCTGCTTTTGAGAAACTGACCGGTTACAGTGCCGAAGAAGTTATTGGACGCAACTGCCGATTTTTGCAGGGCCCAGATACCGATCAGGTCGAATTAAATAAACTCCGCCGCAGCTTGGAAGCGGGAACGGAAATTCAGGTAGTGCTCAAAAATTATCGCAAAGACAAAACTCCTTTTTGGAACGAATTAATGGTTTCCCCCATCTTAGACAATGAGGGAAAATTAACTCATTTTATCGGAGTTCAGAACGATATTAGCAAAAGAGTAGCAGCCGAAACTGCCAGGGAAGAAAGCGAAGAAAGATTGCGCGCGATTGCCAGTACAACTCCCGTGCCCCTGTTAATTACGCGCCTAGAAGACAGCGTCATTTTGTATGCAAATCCTGCTGTTGGTGAAAGTTTAGGTTTGAGTTATGAACAACTTGTGGGTGGAGAAAAAATTGACATCTATGCCAATATAAATGACAACATTCAACTACTAGAATTGGTCAAAAAGAATGGCTTTAGCGACCGCGAAGAAATCTGCCTCAAGAAAGCAAATGGCAGTTTTTTTTGGGTAAAAATGTCGATGCGAGCGATTAATTTTAATGGGGAAGCCGCAATTTTATCGGCATTTTACGATATTACCGCTCGCGTAGAAGCAGAAACAGCACTACGGCAAAGCGAAGCGAGGTTTCAAAAACTAGCAGCCAACGTTCCGGGAATGATTTATCAATTTCAGTTAGCAGCAGACGGCACTATGTCATTCCCCTACGTCAGTTCCGGCTGTCGCGAACTCTGGGAATTAGAACCAGAGGTACTGCAAAACTCAGCTATTCCCGCGCTCGAAATGATTCATCAAGACGATGCGCCAAGCTTCCATGAATCTGTTGCTATCTCAGCTAAAACTTTAGAGCCTTTGCGGTGGGAAGGCAGATTTGTTTTTCCGGGCGATCGGATTAAGTGGATTAGCGGGGCTTCCCGACCAGAACCGGGCGAAAAAGATAACATTATTTGGGACGGCTTGTTGATTGATATTAGCGATCGCAAACTTGCAGAATCAGCACTGATCCAAAGCGAAGCCAGATTCCAAAAAATGGCCGCCAATGTGCCGGGAATGATTTATCAATACTTGCTGCATCCCGACGGTTCAAATGAATTCATTTATGTGAGTTCCGGCTGTTGGGAACTCTACGAATTAGATCCTGAAAAAATTCAACAAAACTCCGATTTAATTTGGGCAACGGTGCATCCAGAAGACCAAAAAAATCTGTTAGAATCAATCGCAATTTCCGGCGAAACTCTCAAACCTTGGATATATGAAGGGCGGATCATAACTCGATCGGGAAAACTGAAATGGATTCGCGGCATTGCCCGCCCCGAAGCGCAGCCGGGGGGCGATATACTGTGGGAAGGGGTGACAATCGACATCAGCGATCGCAAGCTAGCAGAAATCGCCCTGGGCCAGTCAAAAATCGCCCTGCAACAAGCCAATCAAGAACTTGAAAAGCGCGTCCGAGAACGCACGGAAGCCTTGGAAACATCCCAAAAAATGCTATGGTTAGTAATCAATAACATCCCTCAGTTAATCGCCTGGAAAGATCGAGATTTAGTTTACTTGGGAGGCAACAAAAATTTTGCCAAAGTCGCAGGTTTCAATCACCCCAGTGAAATCGCCGGTCTCACCGACTTCGATATGCCCTGGAAGCCGGAAGAAACAGAATTTTTTCGAGCCTGCGACCGCCGGATTATGGCAACCAACACCCCAGAATATCACATCATAGAATCTAAAATGCAAGCCGACGGCACCCAGTGCTGTCTGGATACAAATAAAATACCTTTACACGACAATTCCGGCAATGTTGTCGGCATTTTGTCTACCTTTGAAGACATCACCGATCGGCTTTCGCTAACAGCTAAAGTCCGGGCTAGCGAGGAACTATTTCGCACAATTTTTGAAGATGCACCCATCGCTATCTACTTAGCTAATTTAGATGATAACAAGTTAGTGAGAGTCAATAAAACTTACTGTGAAATGCTGGGATATACCGCAGCCGAATTGCTCGCCCAAACATTTATTGAACTTGGGCATCCCGAAGATTCTCCCAAAAATCTCCAAGTTGCTGATTCTCTTGAGCGGGGAGAAATTACTCACTATCAAATCGAACTCCGCCAGATTACCGCTACAGGTAAAATTGTTTGGGTAAATGTGACAGCTACTTTAATTCGAGACGGCGAAGGACAACCTATTTACAACTTAGGGATGATTGAAAATATAACCAATCGCAAAATTTCCGCCGCCGCACTCCAAGCTTCCGAATCTCAATTAAGAAAACAAGCCGCCCAATTGCAAGAAGCCTACGAACAACTACAAAACGCTCAAATCCAATTAGTTCAATCCGAAAAAATGTCGAGTCTCGGTCAGATGGTGGCTGGGATTGCCCACGAAATTAACAATCCCGCAACTTTTATTAACGGCAATATTTCTCACACTTATAACTATTTTCACGATTTAATTGAACTGTTAAGTCTCTACCAGGAATGCTATCCGTCCCCAGTACCTCAGATTGCTGAAAAAGTTAAGGAGTTAGAGTTGGATTTTCTGAAGGAAGATTTGCCAAAAATGCTGAATTCCATGAGAGTAGGAGTAGAAAGAATCAGTAATATTGTGTTGTCGCTGCGAAATTTTTCGAGACTGGATGAATCAGAAATGAAGTTGGTAGACCTTCATGAAGGAATTGACAGTACACTGTTAATTTTGCAGCATAGATTGCATCAAGCAAGTATAAAAAGCGGGATTGAAATCATTAAAGAATACGGAAAGATATCCAAAATATACTGTTGTGCGGGACAGTTAAACCAGGTTTTTCTCAATATTATAAGCAATGCGATCGACGCTCTAGAAAACCAACCGGAACCTCGGACGATCGTGATTCGCACCCTCATGAAAAAAGCTGGGTTGAAAAGCCACAGTAAAAGCCAGCTCAGTGATTGCGATCGCATTGTAATTTGCATCGCCGACAGTGGGCCGGGAATGAGCGAAGAGGTTCGCAAGCGGCTATTTGACCCGTTCTTCACCACCAAGCCCGTAGGGGCTGGAACCGGCTTAGGATTATCCATCAGCCATCAGATTGTGGTAGAAAAACATAAGGGAAGCCTGCGGTGCATCTCAGCGCCCGGACAGGGAGCGGAATTCTGGATTGAAATCCCCTGCTGAGCGATCGTCGATTAATCTAAAAGTTTAAATATCTAACTTTTAACTCCCAATTGCCGTCGGTGCTTGAGTTATCAGGGTTTTGAATTAACCGCACTCAGAGACCGGAACAAATCGCACTCAGCGGTGTGCTAATCTGCTGCCCTTATTCGCTAGGCAATTATGCTGAAAAAACTACCTTTATCCTGGTCTCGCTACATTCCAGCCGGGTTGACGCTGGGTTTGGGTGTGGGACTGTCGCTTCTCACATTCGCCTTGGTTTGGGACTGGGAAGACAAGCGCCGCGACTACGAAATGCACCGCCGCATTGACGATATTTCGATCGGCATCGAACGCCAGCTCAACTCCGACTTAGATACTGTTCTCGCCCTCAGCGACTACATGAAAGCCTTCAACACCGTCGAGCGTTCCTCTTTTGCCCGGTTTGTCGCCCGTCCCCTATCCGTCCACCCCAGCCTGCAACTCCTGGCTTGGGCCCCCCGCGTCCCCCAGGACGAGCGACGCAACTACGAAACCAAAGCTAGAACCGAAACCGACCCCAGCTTCGAGATTACAGAGCGTGGCCCGCGAGGAGAACTCCGCAAGGCCCTCCAGCGTTCCGAATACTTCCCGGCTTTCTACGTCGAACCACCAGCCGGAAACGAGACAGCATTCGGCTTTGACCTCGCCTCCCACCCAGAAATCCGCGCTGCGCTCGATCGAGGACGCGATACAGGAGAAATGATTGTCACCAACTACATCGGCTTAACTCAAGGCAATTCCCCGGAACTAGGTCTTTTGGCCATAGTTCCGATTTACGAAAACAGCAGTAACCCGACTACCCTGGAATCCCGTCGCCAACTGCTACAAGGATTTGTTCTGGGCGTATTTCGAGGCAAAGATATTTTCCAAACCTCTTTAAAAGGACGCAATACCGAATACCTCAATATTTATCTCGTTAGCGAGGCTCCAGACAAGCAACAAGCAGCGTCACTGTTACCCCAAACGGCCAACCCGGTTCTCAAAAATCTCCCTGCTGAGGGCCAAATTCAGCAATTTGCGGTGCAGTTCCAATCCGCGAGCCAACAAGTGCTTCCAGTATCAGCCACTGCTGACCGATCCCTCATGCAAAACTGCCCAATTCTTGACAATCCAGGCCCGAACTATACAGCTTGCAGAAGGCGGCTGAAAATTAGCGGCCGCCAGTGGTCTATGTACGTGTCTGCAACGCCGGAAATTCGCCGGATTCGCAAGCACTGGCGCTCTTGGGGAACTCTGACGATGGGGATGCTGTGGACTCTGATTCCGGTGACATATATGCTGACATCTTTGAGTCGCACCGCCCAAATCGAAAAGCTAGCCGGAGAAAGAATTCGCCAAGCCGAACAGTTGCAGGCTGCTTACCTACAGTTGGAACTCGAACAAGCTAAATCCGAGCAACTGCTGCTCAACGTTTTGCCTGCTGCGATCGCCCTGCGTTTGAAGGATAATGAACACAATATCGCCGAAAGTTTTGCGGAAGTAACTGTGATGTTTGCCGACATTGTGGGGTTTACAGAGCTTTCGTCGAGAATTTCAGCGACGGCGGTGGTGGAAGTGCTCAACGATATTTTTTCGGCTTTTGACCACTTGGCCGATCGCCACGGTTTAGAGAAAATTAAGACTATTGGTGACGCTTACATGGTTGTCGGCGGTTTGCCTACAGCCAGAGAGGATCATGCCGAGGCCGTTGCGAACATGGCGATCGATATGCTGCACGAAATTAGGCTGCTGAGTTTAGAACATTCGGAACCTTTCAGCATTCGGATCGGGATTAGCAGTGGGCCTGTCGTTGCAGGCGTTATCGGCTTAAAAAAGTTTATTTACGACCTCTGGGGCGACACAGTAAATATTGCTTCGCGCATGGAATCCCACGGGATTACCGGCTGCATTCAAGTCACCGCCGAAACCTACGAGAGATTAAAAGATAAATATACTTTTCAGAAGCGCGGCGCCATTCAAGTTAAGGGCAAGGGATACATGGTTACTTATTTACTGACTGGGAAAAAAGATTATTGACAATCAAGCATCCGGGATACAAGCCCCCGGATTCATTCGTCCAGAAATAAAAAACCTGTATCCGATGAAACTTGCCCCCCAAATTTATCCGTGGGGTCAGTCGATTTTAGATTTTAGATTTTAGATTTACCCCACAGATAAATCTGGGATCTTGAACTAGGGTCTAAAAATTTTATCTTTCCACGACAGGAGTACGTGGCACGGTATCCGTTTTTGGGCTGGGTCAAGGCTTCTATTCTTTAATCTTTAATCTTTAATCTTTAATCTTTAATCTTTAATCTTTAATCTTTAATCTTTAATCTTTAATCTTTAATCTAAAAATGCTTCAATTCTAAAATCTAAAATCTAAAATCTAAAATCTAAAATCGATTAATCCAGCCCAAAAACGGATACAAGCCTCCGACTCCCCGATCGACTAAGACTTTCGAGCGCCAAGCTAAAATAGTGTAATATCAAGGTATTATATCACCCCTGCACCAAAAAAAGGAAAAACCATGACGACGCTGCTAATTCAAACCGAAAGCGTCCCACTGACGGTCAATTTCCCTGCGATCCAATCGATGACTGTTGAACAGTTTTATGAATTCTGTCTAGTTAATCGCGATTTGAGAATTGAACGTACAGCCAGTGGGGAAGTTATCATTATGTCACCAGCCTTTTCAGATACAGGGAACCGCAACTTCAAGATTGCCCTACAATTGGGGAACTGGGCAGAACAAGATGGCACAGGTGAAACGTTTGACTCCAGTGCAGGCTTTACCTTGCCGAATGGAGCAACCCGATCTCCCGATGCCTCATGGATTAAACTAGAGCGCTGGAATGCCTTAACTGAAGAACAAAAAGCCTCATTCGCACCGATTTGTCCAGACTTTGTGATTGAATTGCGGTCTGCTAGTGACACTCTCAAGGGATTGCAAAATAAGATGCAAGAATATATTGAGAACGGTGTATCGCTCGGCTTTTTGGTCGATCGCAAAAACAGAAAAGTCTATATTTACCGTCCCAATCGCGAACAGGAAATCTTAGATAATCCTGAAACAGTCAGCGCAGATCCAGAGTTACCGGGATTTGTCTTGCGGATGGCAAAAATCTGGTGATTTAGATCGTTATACCATACTCAAAGACATCAATTCATCTGTCATTTCAAAATTCGCCGTCACACTTTGCACGTCATCCAAATCTTCCAGTGCATCCATTAACTTCAAGAGCGATCGAGCTTTTTCAGGAGTATCTCCTTCCACGGTAGTGATCGGAATCCAGCGAGTTTCCGACTGCACAACAGCAAAAGTTTTTTGTTTCAAATGACACTCCCCACTCTTTCATAGACTGGGATTATTGGTTCATAGATACCTTATTTTTTAGCTCGAATCACTAAATCAATTAACTGTTATCGTCCCAGAGTTTTACCCCATTCGCTTGAGCCAGTTTGAGTATTGGATTTGACATTTCCGGGCGTGAACCCACGGGGGAGTTTGCGATCTAGCTTAGATTTCAGTTTGTGCTTCAGTGGCTTCCGATACCCCATCCTCGATCAAAGTTGGCTACGCTTGCTTTTGAGCTTGCTTTCTTTTGCTCAAAACAGCCCGTTGAATTGTCAGCAAAATTTTCCCCTCTTGTTCATTAATTTCACCGTCAGCCTCGATGATGTCCGTGCATCGCTTTAAAAGCGGTTCGGCAAAGTCGAGTTCGAGTTGTTCGAGTAAAATATCCAACTTGGGAGGCAATTTAGACTTATTTTTCACAGCTTCAATCTCAGCTAAAGACTTGGGATTTAAATTTGCCGCTTGTAATTGGGGTAATAACTCATCCCATCGGGTGAATTTTTGGGTGGTATAGACGACATACACCAAAATCCAATCCATCACCGTTTCTTGTGCGATCGCTTTCTCTAAATATTGCTCACTTTCCGCTTGCAATACCTCTTGTAAATCTTCGAGCTTGGTTTCGATTTTCGAGGAATCGATATCGGCTTCATAAAACCGACAAGCACCGTATCCCAGCGCGTAAATCATTGTCGCACTGGCGCTAGCATTAATTACCGCACCCGCCAAGGGAATATTGCTGACAAGCGTAACTCCAGCTTCGATCGCTAAATTGCTCCCCAAGGATAAACCGAAAATAGCGACAACTTCTTTTTGGCGATCGCTCGATTGCAAATCCTTTCCATAGGCGGCAGCTATTTGATAAACCAACTCGGCGGATAACACCGTCATTGCCGCTAAATCCATGCCAGCCAATGCCAAAGCTGCGCCCGGAACTAAACTGCTAACCAAGCCACTTCCTGCAGCTAGCAAGGCTTTTTCCACCATTAAGCGATGTGCGATTTCTTGAGGTTTCTCGTGAGGATATTGGCGCTGCAACTCTCGAACTTGCGCCTCGGCAGTCACGACATCAACTTTATTTATCGCATTAACTAACCAGTCGATTTTGAAATTTTCAGTCAGTTTTTTTAGGATAGGACTCTGAGAAATCGAACCGAGGGCTGAACCAAAAAAATTGGGAAATTGGAGTGCTGCACTTCCGGCATTCCCTACCGCATTCCCTACCGCACTCGCGGTATTAACAACAATCTCACCTCCAGCACTGCTTGCTGCATTCCCCACCGCACTAGCCGTATTAACAATCGCACTTCCGGCATTCCCTACCGCATTACCTACCGCACTCGCGGTATTAACAATCGCACTTCCGGCATTCCCTACCGCACTCGCGGTATTAACAACAATCGCACCTCCTGCACTGCCTGCTGCATTCCCCACCGCACTCGCGGTATTAACAATCGCACTTCCGGCATTGCCTACCGCACTCGTGGTATTAACAACAATCGCATCTCCAGCACTGCCTGCTGCATTGCCTACCGCACTGGCGGTATTAACAATTGCATTTCCGGCATTGCCTACCGCATTCCCTACCGCACTCGCCGTTGCAGAGACGGCTCCGAAAACGGGACCGAACCAATTGGATTTACCCCCTGATCCAGCCTGCACATTTGATTCGGATCGATCCTTGGTTTTTGATACTTCGGTTGCTGACAGAACTTCTTCTGAGTGGGTGCTGTCTCTTTTGCTTTCGTTGTTATCTAGCATGGCTTTACTGTGGGTTGAGATTTTCAATGCAGCTTTTTCAGCAATGCGTTGGATTGACACTCCCCACTCGCCTACAGATGGGGATTCGTTTCCTGGTAATAGTGTAGCGCGATCGTCCCGCTGGCGAGTTTTCATCTTTTGCAGTGCCAGCATGACGATCCAGATCCCTCATCTTTAAAGCATTAAACCATACTCAAAGACATCAATTCATCGGTCATTTCAAAATTAGCTGTCACGCTTTGCACGTCGTCCAAATCTTCCAGTGCGTCCATTAACTTCAGGAGCGATCGAGCTTTTTCAGGAGTGTCTATTTCCACTGTATTGCTCGGAATCCAGCGAGTTTCCGACTGCAAAACTGCAAAATTATTTTGTTTCAAAACATCAGCCAACTGTTCCAAATTAGCCACACTTGTAAATACCTCTGCACCTTCAGTATCCTCATCAATTAATATCAAATCATAAGATTCCGCAGCCGCCTCTAGCGACGCTTCAAACAATTGTTCCTCATCAATCGGGCCGCGTACCGTACAAACTCCTTTGTTGTCAAACATCCAGCCCACACAACCAGTTTCGCCCAGGTTGCCGCCATTTTTAGTAAAAGCTTCTCGCAAGTCAGCCGCTGTGCGGTTGCGATTGTCTGTCAGCGCTTCAATCAGAATAGCAACTCCGCCAACGCCGTAACCTTCGTAGCGAATAGCTTCTAAATCCGAACTTCCCCCCGCCAAGCCAGCACCTTTGGCGATCGCCCTTTCTATGTTTTCATTAGGAATATCCGCCGCCTTGGCTTTTTCAATAGCCGTCCGCAGTTGAAAATTGCCAGCGGGATCGGGAACTCCGCTGCGGGCCGCGACAATAATTTCGCGAGATATTCTAGCAAAAACCTTGCCTTTAACGGCATCAACTCTCGCTTTTTGGCGTTTAATATTCGCCCACTTACTGTGTCCAGCCATACCGATTTAAGATTTTCGATTTAAAATGTGCGATCGAGATTAAACAATAACACCCAGATTCGGACTAATCAGATGAACGTAGGGTGCTCTTCTGCCGCGCACCTTACACACATAGCATAAAATGCGATTTTTGGCACGAATCTCAACTTTAATTAAACCGGATCGCGGTTTCAGAGTCAGTCAGGTGAGAAGTATCGCCATTAAGTGCGATCGACCATTCTCCCTCATCCCGCACCACTTTCACCAAACAGCACAAAGAAGCGTTAATTTCCGTTTCTGCACCCCCCGCCAGCCCGATCGCAGTGCCTAAAACCGACGCACCGTGACCTACTAATAACATATCTTCGGGAAAATCAGCCACGAGGCGTTTAGCCGTTTCCCCCGCCCTTTTGAAACAAGCTTCCACGGTTTCGGGATAATTAGCAATACCGCCTTTGTAGGAAGCATCAATCCTGGGAAAACGCCTGCACAAAGCTTCGACGGACTCTGTTTCCGGCATTTCTGTCATCCATTCAGGATTCAGCCATTCGCACAGTCCCCAATCTAGTTTAATTGACAAATCGAGAGCTTCTGCCGCGTGATTTGCTGTTTGGACAGTTCGCAGAAAAGGGGAAGCAAAAATATGAGAAATTCCTTCTCCTTTGAGGCGATTTGCGAGTTGTTTGGCTTGAACGTGACCGTCTTCGGAAAGGTGGGGATCGTAGCGGTGTTCTGCGGTGAGAAACCAGTCGGGGTTAACGAAGTCGATGCGGTTTCCGTGTCGTGCGATCCAGACTGTTTGTGGCATGAGTTGGTTTGAGTTTTGCTTCTAGGTGTAATATTATATCAAAGATGCTGATTTGGGCTCTTTATGAAATTCGAGTGGGATGAAAAGAAGGCAGCGGTAAATTTGTCCAAGCATGGGATCTCATTTGAGGAAGCCAGAACGGTTTTTGACGATCCCCTCTACGTCGATTTCTACGATCCGGATCACTCTGATGAAGAAGATCGCTATATTATTGTTGGAGAGTCCCAGCAAGGTAATTTATTGATAGTGTCGTATACAGAAAGAGCAGATTTTATTCGTTTGATTAGCGCCAGAAAAGTAACACGAGTGGAGCGAGAAGTTTATGAAGAAGGATGAAACAGGGATGGACGATGAGCTTCGGTCGGAATATGATTTGAGGAAGTTGCGTGTAAGAAGGGTAGGATCGGGACGAAAGACCTTTGGTGGTGTAAATATTCGTTTAGAACCGGATGTTGCAGAGATGTTTCCCGATTCTGAAGCAGTGAATGAAGCTCTGCGGTTTTTGATTAGAATTACTAAAGAAAACGTGGTATCTGAGAAATAAGCCCGCGAAATAAGCCCCCCGATCGATCCGTGGGGTCGCTTTAAAGTCTTTAATTAATTTTATCGCCACTGTGCCTTATATAGCCATTCTAAATCATTTGTGAACTTCTTACTCCCTCCCCTTAGTAAGGGGAGGGTTGGGGTGGGGTAAAAAATTACGACTCATGTAGGATTGCTATAGTATGTGCAACTATTTGACACTGCGCTAAAATTACATCAGTCACTCTCTATTGTCCAATGGCTCAATCTATAAGCTGTCGCGCATTTAAATTGTAGGTTCAGGGCGGGCGGGACGCCCACCCCACAATAGTTTGATTATTTTTTGACATCCAATTTAAATGCAGAACAGCTTAAAGCAACTCCACGCCCAAATTCAAGCCATGCCCAGCGATTCGGTTAAGGCGATCGTGCTTTCATGACTGAATCAGTCCAACGGTAATCTCAGCGACTTTGAACAATCGCAGAAATTGCCGAGGAAACGGAGGGATATCAGTGGGGCGAAATTGACACAGCAAAGGAGTTTCAAACCCTCAGTGAAGAAGAAACGATCGCCTTGAGTCTCGCAGCCTTCCAAGATTACCAGAAAAACAAGACGGGCCGCAGAGCTCGATCGGTTTCAGGAATGGGCAGATAGTTTAGGAAGCGATCGTTTTGGCTACCTATGCCAAAATAAAGTTAGAAAATAAAGTTAACCATTGATCATAACTTTTATGACTCTTACACTCACCTTACCCCCCCAAATCGAAGCACTGCTGCGCCAACGGGCGGAAAGTACAGGACAAGATATAACCAGCGTTACCCTAGCTGTTATCGCGTTCGGACTTAGCTTTGATGAAAGCGATTTCTTCGAGGCATTAGAAGGGATTCAACGCGGACTTGATGACTTCGATCGGGGTCAGTTTTCTACTCTGGAAGAGTTTGTCGATAGACAAAACCAGAAATACGGACTTTCTTTGGAAGCATAATGTATCGCATTGACTTTTCCAGTACAGCTCAATCTGAAGCTGATGCAGCGTTTCTGAACTTTTCCCAATTCACGACTCCCGAACGCGCTCAAGCATGGTATCAGGGTTTGATTAAAGCGATTTCCTCACTGAAAGAAATGCCGCGTCGTTGTGTTTTAGCCCGTGAAAACGCGTTTTTCAGCCAAGAGATTCGCCAGCTTCTGTATGGAAGTGGTAAAACCACCTATCGCATACTCTTCACTATTTTTGACGATCAACCCATACCAACGGTGAGGATTATCCACATTCGCCATGCAGTCCAGCGTGCGATTGGCGAACCCCAAGATGAGGCAGAACCTTATGCTTAGCTTATCTAATTTTTTGGAAATAAGCGATCGCAAATTGCCATGCCCTCCGCAGCCGCGAATTACATTCGCCCCCTAACTCGCAGCATCTTATTCCCGCCTTTTTGAAACTCATAAGGAGCCTCTTGAATTTCTACACTAAAACTTCTCTTTTTTAATTCGGTGATAATCGGATTTAAGTGATCGGATTCCTCCCCGCTAAAACTCTGCAATAGAGGGAATACCCGGACTTCCTTCGCAACCCGACACATTTCTGTAATTGCTTCCAAATGAAATTCTTCGGAAAGCAAGTGAGAATAAGCAAATAAGAAATGGCTGCACAAAGCTAAATCGAATTGACCGTTATCGAAAGGCAAAACTGGCAGCTCAGCATTCAGGTAGCGGCCTTGCTCTAAGCCAGATGGAAAATCTTCTAAAAATTCCTGCATCGCCTTCATTCGCACTTCTCCTAGCTGGTAGGGCGATTCAAAATTGTTCCACAGGTAGCCGTCTACATTGGCTTTGACAGCATCAATCACAGTTTGATATGTTTCTTGGATGCGATCGCCAATTTCCACCGCAGTAAACTGATAAACTGGATCGCAAGAAATTACCTTTTTACCTTGGCGAGTCATTTCGGCATTGAAACTCGCTGGGCCGCCAGCACAATCAAGAATTGCTAGCTTGAGGTCACTTGATGTCAAGCTAAACATTCCTATGTATTCATCCAAGCAGCGTCCCCAGGGAATTACTTTATCCAATTTTAGTGACACTTGTCTTTGTCCTGCAGAGAGAATTATTTAACATTTTACCTCAAATCAGGGCGGTTTTTTTCTATCTCCTTTCTGCGGCGGGTTGATTTGTATGCGGACTTATGTATGAAGAATTTTGCTCAAACGAGATATTAATCCTGACAACAGTTGGCGGGCTTTACACTTTCTTTACAAACAAGGGGCAAAATAGTTAAGTGCGATCGCACAATTTTTATGCTTGTACCTGTGGATTTTGCCGCAAAGCGAGGCTACACTGGACAGCAGGGAAAATAAACTACAATCCACTAGCTAAATTGCTCTTGTTCAATGGCAGGCCGCAACCAGGGAAGAAAGATGAAATATACCGTTCAAACCGCTACAAGTCTGAGTTTGTCAGCACTCCTGGTGCTATTGAGTTCGCCGCCCAGTAGAGCTCAGTTGCCTGCCGTCAGAAATCCTGTGCCCGCTAGGAACCAAAACCAACCGAGAGTACCGCCGCCACCTCCGGGTTCGCTGACACAAGAAGCAGCTTATACTTTAGGATCGGGCGATCGCATTGCTTTAGAGATATTCGGCGTCCCTGAATTCAGCAGAGAATATCAAGTGCTAGTTGACGGGACGCTCAATTTGCCAATCATTCGTAGCGTCTCAATTCAAGGGTTGACGCTGCAACAAGCCGCTAATGTGATTACCCAGCGATACGAACCCTTCATCAATGTTCCCGTTGTTACCGTGACTCTGGTAGTCGCTCGCCCCCTAAATATAGGTCTTGCCGGTGAAGTTACTCGCCCGGGTTCATACAAGATTAATCCCACTAGAGAAGGAGGAGGAGTAAAATTCCCGACTTTGATGGAAATGCTGCAACTTGCACAAGGGGTGACATCAGCAGGAGATATGCGAAATGTCCAAATTCGTCGTCCCCGCAGAGGCGGGCCGGAGCAAGTTACTACTGTTGATTTGCAGGATTTTTTAGAGACGGGAAATTTGCGTCAAGATGTTACCATTCGAGATGGAGATACAATTTTTATACCGACAGCAAGTGCCCTCAATACTCAAGAAGTTCGTCAAAGAGCCAGTGCTAATTTTTCCGCTGATATTACTAAACCAATTGGGGTAGTAATTGTCGGGGAAGTAAACCGGCCGGGGCCTTATACTGTATTTGCTTCGGATGTGCGATCGAGCAACCAACAAACAGAGTTGAGTTTTGTATCTATCGACCAACAGCAAGGAGCAGTTGTGGGCTTACCAACAATAACTAGAGCACTGAAAATTGCTGGTGGTATCACTACAGAAGCTGACATTCGCCGCGTACAAATCCGCCGCCGAGTCAGAGGTGGCAACGAACAAACTATCATGGTAAATCTGTGGGATTTACTGCAAAAAGGCGACGCAACTCAAGATATTTTGCTGCAAGAAGGAGATAGCGTAATTATCCCGACAGCGGCTACGGTAGACTTAGCTGAAGTTTCTCAAGTTGCAAATAGCAGTTTTTCTCCGAACGCGATTAGCATCAATATTGTAGGAGAAGTAATTAGGCCTGGGGCTTTGCAGGTGCGACCTAGTACATCCCTGCACCAAGCTTTGCTCACCGCAGGCAGTTTCAATCAATTGCGGGCTAAAAAAGACAAGGTAGAACTATTGCGATTGAATCCCAACGGTACTGTTTCTCGCCGCACGATAGAGGTGGATTTTGCTCAAGGATTGAATCCTAATAATAACCCCACTCTCCGCAACAACGATGTGATTCTGGTAGCGCGATCGGGCTATGCTAGGGTAGCAGACAATATCAACACTTTCTTGCAGCCAATAACAGGAGTAGCAACAGGTATCGGCGCTGTTAGCAGCGTTTTTACTGGGTTTCAAGCAACTATCAACGCTTTTCAAAACTTATTTTTGGGAGGGGATTTCGAGCGACGAAATCAGCTCAGAGAGCTTCGCGAACAACGTCAAGACAGACAAGAGCAACGTGAAGACAGACTGCTAGAAAGAGAGCTACAACGTGAAGATAGATTGCAGCAAGCAGAAGACAGAAGACTGCAACTTGAAGACAGACGCTTGCAACTCGAAGACAGACAGCGGCAAATAGATCTTGAGAATCGGCAAATCGAGATCCAGGAGCAGCAACTTCAGCTCCAAAATCAGCAGCAGCAAATGCAGCCACAGCAAATTCAGCCAACTACTCCTTGATCGGACTCGGGCGTTGATAGTTAGCCACCATTTTTATGAAGAGGTGGTTGAAACCGCTGCATAGAGTCAAACTTTCGTCCGAGCAAAGGCAGGGCTGTTTCATTATCCGTAGGGGCCGTGCCAAGAGTGCCGGCCCTCTAGGCGTTGCTGATTTACGGTATGAAACGTTAAATAGGCCCGTCAGAGAAACCAGTATCCACAAAGCGGGTGGATTTTAAAGTGATTTTTTTTTCATACCCTGATTAAGTAACGCCACCTTGAGATTGCTTCACTGAGTTCGCTGGGCAACAGAAATACCTTACTTTTGCGTAAGTCCTGTAATCCTAACAATTCGATCCTTGAAACGTATAAGTTGCTACATCAAAGATAAAGGTTCGATTGACATTGTTCCCCTTTGTCCATGTCCCAAACTACATCAATCATGAAAAAATTTTTGTATTCGGGAAAATTAATCAACCTTTCGTTTCCAACAACTGCGGCTGCAAAACCTGATTTAATTTGCCGCTGCGAAACCCCTCCAAATCCAAAGTAGCGTAAACAAAACCAAACTCTTGAAATACCGCCACCAATGCAGGCAAATCCGTGTTTACCACAAACTCCTGAATCTCCTCTGCAGGTAACTCAATGCGTGCCGTATCTCCGTCCGATCGCACTCGCAGATTTTTCAGTCCCAACTGCCGCAAATACCGTTCGGCGCGCCCCACTCTTTGCAACTTTCCAACGGTGATTTCTTCGCCGTAAGGAAAGCGCGAACTGAGACAAGGTTGAGCCGGTTTGTCCCACCAAGGCAAACCCAATTCTTTTGCCAATTGCCGCACCTCAAATTTAGTGATTCCTACTTCGGCTAAAGGCGATCGCGCGCCGCGTTCCTTTGCCGCCTGAATTCCGGGACGGTAATCCTTTAAATCGTCACCATTAACCCCATCCACCACATAAGGATAACCCTTTGCTAGTGCTAGGGGTTTCAAAGTATCGTGCAGTTCGCTTTTGCAGAAATAGCAGCGGTTAACCGGGTTAGAAGTGTAATTTGGATTTGCCATTTCCTGAGTTTGTACTTCCTCGTGGGCAATACCAATTTCTGCTGCTTGAATCCGCGCATCTTCTAAATCTTCGGGCAGTAGAGAGGGGGAAACTGCCGTCACTGCCAAAGCGCGATCGCCCAACACATCAAAAGCGATTTTTGCTACCAAAGTGCTGTCAATTCCGCCGGAGTAGGCAATCAAAGCCCGTTCCATTTGTGCGAAAATATCTTTTAATTGTTCGAGTTTTTCTACTAACATAATTTCATTTTTTCTTACTGCTAAGCTATCGCAATCTAATTTACAGGGGGATGTCTCTTCAACATCTTTAGGGCTTACGCACTATTGTTTAGAAACGAGGTTTTTTTTACGAAAAGACGCGTTGTAGACCGCAGATTCGGTAACAAACCCGGTTTCTGGACCCCGATGCGTAAGTCCCTATCTTGTGGGGAGGGCAGAAAAGTCCGCCCAAAGGTACTATTTAAATACAGAATAGCTTATTCGGGATCAATTAAAAGTTTGAGTTTTAGTTGAGATTTCTGAGCGATCGCCTCCTTTATATTTTAGCGTGATAATTTGATATAGTCACACTTTTGAAAGTAGCGAAGGCGCGTTTTAAAATTCCCTACGGGAAAATATGGCGATCGCAATTGACAGCAGCAGCACCACATACAGCAAACCGTAGCCAGCATCTGTAATCAAACCTGCCAAGTAAGGAACTTGTCCGTAAACAGCATCATTTCTCAAATTGAATCTGGCTAAATCCGGCAAAACCAGATATAGTCCCATCATCAATTGTTCTAGGCCAGGATTTTTAGTTAACTTGCCCAAAGCCACTAAATCCCGCGTCGAATGTCCCATCAAATAAACGCCAAATGTCAGTAAAGTTGCCAACAGCGAACTGCTGAACACCCCAAATAAAATCCCTACACCAGCCATGAGACAAAGCTCAAACCAGATAAACAGCGAAGCGATTAAAATGCTTCCCAAAGGGAAAGGAATGCTACTCAAACTCAGAATAGCCAGATAGATAACAGTCATTGCCGCTACAAGCACCGCCAGCACCGCCGACAGTCCTAAGTGCTTGCCCACAATTAACTCAGCCCGACTTATCGGCTTAGCAACTAACAGATAAACAGTGCGCTTTTCAATTTCTTTGTTGACCAGTCCGGTAGCCACAAACACTGTGGCAATTAAACCGAGAATGCTCATAGCACCCAAACCGATATCTAAGATAATTTTCTTTTCGGTTGTCGCCGCCAATTCCGGTATCAACCGTACCGAGGCGCCCATCAACAGAGCAAAAATAATAATTAAGTAAAGGATGCGATCGCGAATTACTTCCCAAAATACATTGGTCGCGACTGTCAAGATTCTTCTCAAATTCATCTAGTTATTAACCCGCTGGAAACTTTCGCCATACTTTAGTGCAAGGAAGAAGGAAGAAGGAAGAGGGAAGAAGGAAGAAGGAAGAGGGAAGAAAGAGGATTTTTTCCATCTCAGACTCTCAGACTCTCCCACTTTCAGACTCTCCCACTCTCCCGCTATACCCATCGCAATTAGTTAACAGAGACAGAATCAAACTTGAGTGTCCCCCGGCGTTCCATCTTTTTTCTGTCCGGGTTGAGAGCGTTTGATGGCATCGCAGGTTACAGTCGCCCTATTGGCTATCTGGAACACCTCGCAAGATTTGGTAAACGAATATATTTCCGGTCTAAAAACCACTCCCAGCCAAGTTGCCTGCATATCTAACTGATAGCGAGACTCTCCTTGGACGATCGAAGTTTTGACATCCCACCTCCCATCTTCTGCGACTACCCCAGTTGTTTGTAAGGCTTGATTCCGCAGAAAAAATCGCTCATTGTCAATATCTATTAACATTTGCTCTACCTGCGCCCACGGTTTTGTGCGGGCTTCATTTCGCAGGTATCGCTCCATTTCATTGAGGATGACAACTCCTCGGGAGCGATTAATAGTTGGCTGTTGAAATGTCACCACATAATCGCTTTGCCTTAAATCCTGAGATAAAACACTCGGATACTGTTCTATCCAACCTTGAATTAAAAAGTGAAAAGCAAACCAACAGGAAAACAGCAGGTGAACGAGAGTAATCATCAAAAACTGAGGGCGCACCAACGACCTGATACCTTCCCGTTTTGACTCGCTATTCCAAATCTCTATTGTAGCAAGAACTGCTACTGCTATAAGTGGGCCGGATATCCATGCTATTTCCTTCCTATCCGACGGTAATCTTATCAGTAACCACAAGCCAATTAAGATGCTTGTCACCCACGGACTCAGACTTACTCCTTTAATCACAAAAGGTTGCTGGCTGGTCAGCAAACCCATTGAAAGTGTAAATAATAACCAGCTCATATCAAAAAGCAGAGTTCTCGTCCGCCAGTCAGTTACGGCTGCCACTGTCAGCAAAGCTAAAAAGATGCTGAGTAGTAAAGGAGTCTTCCAGTGAACAACTTTAGGCGGAATCATCGCCTTTTGGATTTTTTTATTGGTTTCCCAAAGGTTGTTCGTCAGCTTAGTTAGCTGCTGAGTGACATCTAAAAATTGCTTCATCATAAATTTCAATACACGCTTTGCAAAAACAACACGGTTAAAATAACGAGATTGCTAACAGTGTGGGCGATTAAAATTCCCCCAAACTGGGTAGTTACTTGAAAAGTTTTTTTGGGAGGACGGCGGGTGAGGGTTGGTGGTCCTAAAAACTGAGGTGTGGAAGCTTTTTTATTGCCGGAAACCATGTTCTCTATGAATTCTAATCCCTGCCATTTAGCTAGAAAGGTTACTGCTAATACTGACAGTGCTATCATAGTTATTGGAGCGTAAACATTATCCCCACGTCCTAATAAAATATAACCGATAAGCTGTTCCCGCAATTCTTTGCTAAGAACGCTTTCAATGCCGAAGAAAACTAACCAGCCTACGCAAGTGCAAGATAGATTGAGGATGGCTGTATATTCAATGCTGGTTTTGGGGCCGAGTTTAAGTAGTTTTTGCAAAAACCACGATTCGATCGCGATCGCCAAAAACATAATTAAAATTTGCACCAAAACAGTCCGAAATGGGAAAACACTCGCAATCATAAGCCTTTAGGTATATCAGTCCGTGTTAAATTTTAATTGTACAGCACAAGCGGAAGAATCTTAACCGGAGGTTTGAGCACCTGATTCCGTTAGATCGCTGCTTAAAAGATTGGGAGTTAGAAGTTATCGTATAATCTGTTGAGATCCGCCAACAGAATGGAAAAATTAAACATTCAAGGCGCGCGATCGAATACCCACCCCGATACAGACTCAAACAACTGCTGATTATGGTAAGGAATGGCATTGGTATTCGGACAGCCTCATCCCGCTCGGAACGCGCCGCGGGTCAGATTCACGTCTACGACGGCGCTGGTAAAGGCAAGTCTCAGGCAGCTTTGGGAGTAGTGTTGCGCTCGATCGGGCTGGGTATCAATTCTGACTCGCCCACACGAGTCTTATTGCTGCGCTTTCTCAAAGGCCCCGGCCGCTCCTACGACGAAGACGGGGCAATAGAAGCCTTGCAACGGGCATTTCCGCACTTGATCGACCAAGTGCGAACCGGCAGAGCCGAATATTTTGGGGCCGAAGCAATCACCCGCTTCGATCGGGCCGAAGCTCAGCGAGGCTGGGATATCGCCAAAGGAGCGATCGCAAGCTCGCTCTATTCCGTGGTGGTACTAGACGAACTAAACCCCGTATTGGACTTGGGTTTGCTGCCAGTTGACGAAGTAGTCCAAACCCTCAAAAACAAACCAGAATATTTAGAAGTCATCGCCACAGGCCGAGCGGCCCCCGAAGCTTTGCTGGAGATTGCCGACTTACACTCAGAAATGAAGCCCCACTATAACCCCGCAGCGGCAGACCATCATATTTCCGGTATCGAAATATACACCGGAGCGGGGAAAGGCAAGTCTACGAGCGCTTTGGGAAAAGCTTTGCAGGCAATAGGTAGGGGTATCAGTCAAGACCAATCTCACCGGGTGTTAATCGTGCAATGGCTCAAAGGTGGCACCGGTTATACAGAAGATGCGGCGATCGCAGCCTTGCGACAAAGCTACCCCCAGCTAGTAGATCACCAGCGGTGCGGCCGAGATGCTATAGTTTGGCGGGGGCAACAGCAAGAGCTAGACTGCATAGAAGCAGAACGCGGCTGGGAAATCGCCAAATGTGCGATCGCCAGTGGCTGGTACAAAACGATTATTCTCGACGAACTCAATCCCACAGTAGACTTAGAACTGCTGCCGGTAGAGCCGATCGTCGAAGCCCTGCTACGCAAGCCGCGGGATACAGAAATTATTATCACCGGGCGCTGCCACAAACCCCACGCTTACTTTGACTTGGCAAGCGTACACTCCGAGGTATACTGTCACAAACACTACGGCGATCGGGGCGTAGAACTAAAGCGGGGCGTAGACTTTTAAAGCCCGGAGCGGTACCGAGTTCAATCCGGGCCAGAATTATTAAATGAGGGCCCTGCCTGGAAAACCGGAAATTGCCACAAAGCCTTGTTACCAAGTAACAAATCTCCCAATTTTCCTTGTCTTCGGGATCACCCAGATCAGCCTTTTTTAATCTTTAATTTCCTCCCCCGGACGCGATCCCCGACCGCCAATCCAGAATGGAACATTAAGAATATGAGCCGCGTCTTGTAGAGCGTGAGCACCTGAGACAGTGCACCAGGATTATTAAAGGGTGAAGACATTGAATATAAAAGCTTACAAGCAAAAAATCCGCGAGGGAGAAAGTCTAGACAGGGTTAACGCCAGTAGGCTAGACTTGCGGCTGGCAAACAGGTTAAACTACAGCGGAATCCAAACATTCGGTGTTCTAGGCAGTGTCTGTAGTCGCACCAGCGATGACCAACAAGTAGAGGAGTGAAGCTTTATGACAACGTTAAATGACGATTCTAATCAACTAGATTTAAACCTTCCGGGACTGGGCCCGGATACAATCTTCGCCGCAGGCGGGGCGGATTTCGTTAGAACTTCCACCCTGGGCGGCAGCTTAATATTTGGCCAAGGCGATAACGATACTCTGATTTCAGTTGGCCCGAACGATACACTGTACGGCGGCGACGACGAAGACTCAATCAGATCCCAGCGCACTCCGGCTTTGCTGTTAGGCGACCGAGGTAATGACACCATAGTCGCTGAAGCCCGCGCTACCCTGTACGGCGGCGAGGGAGAAGACTTCGTCCAAGGTACTGTCGAAGCTAACCTCATGTTTGGTAATGAGGGCGCAGATACGATGCTGGGAGGGGCGCAGAGAGGAGATTCCCTCTATGGCGGTAAGGACAATGACGCGATCGGCTTCTTCATCGCAGGCGGTGGCAACAACCTCTCTTTAGAGGGTGGCTTGGCTATTGGCTTCGCTGGCAATGAAGGCAGCAACTTCTTGCGGGGTGATTTGGGCGACGACTTAGTTGTAGGTATCAATGTAAGAGACAGTCTTTATGGCGGTAAAGGCAACGACACGCTACGTGGTGTGGCCAGCAACAGCTACCTGTCGGGCGATGATGACAACGACACCTTAGTCATTACCAACAGTACGCAAAGCAGCCCCTTTACTACCGACGTCATCACGATCGGCATTGAGAGAACCACCTTGATTGGCGGTGGCGGCGACGATTCTCTCAACGGCGCGATCGGCGACTTTGGCGGCGGCAGAAACTTCTTTGACGGCGGCGAAGGCAACGACACGATCAACGTTTTTGCCTTTTCTGATACCGCGTTGGGAGGTGAAGGCGACGACTTCATCCGGTCGGCGTCGGTGCCGGATGTAATTTCAAGCGTAGGCGCGCGGAGTTCATTTCCAGGCTTCGCGGGTCGCAACTTACTCGACGGCGGAGTAGGCAATGACACGATCGTTGCAGCTTTTGCGACGGATACAATGATCGGCGGCGAAGGCAACGACAGCCTCAGCGGTACCTTTACTAACGCAGCCGGTGGAGATGGCAACGATACTATCAATGCTACCGCTGCCATTTTTGCTGGTACTGGTACTGATTTGATTACTCTCGAAGGCGGGCTGGGCAACGACTCGTTAATTGGCTACACCAATCCTACTACTAGCAGCAGCTTCACCGTCACCAACCTCATGAACGGTGGCGTGGGAAGTGACACCATCATCTTTGGCAGCAATCGCGATCGCCTGATTGGCAACTTGGAGGGTAACGACTTCATCTCCTACGCTAGCACCGTCGAATTTACCGGTATTAACGCTCTTACAGCGCCAAACTTGATTACCGATACTTTAGGCAGCAACTTCATTACTGGTGGCAACAGCACTGATGTGATCACTACTGGTAGCGGGGATGACATCCTGTTCGGTGACTTTTCCAACACAACATTCGGGGACGATACCTTAAATTCCGGTGCCGGAAACGACACCTTGCTGGGCGGGTTTGGTAACGACTATTTGATCGGAGGCGACGGTAACGACTCTCTCGGCGGCGGCCCTGGTGCTGACACCCTGATTGGCGGATCGGGTAATGACAGCTTCTACTACAACAACTCCGGCGAGGGCGCCGTGGGTACTAACGTAGACCAAATCGGCGATTTTACAGTCGGCCAAGACAAGTTTATCTTCCAAATCAATGACTCCAACGGCTTCCCCAACTTGAGGGGAGTGAAAAATACGAATCGACTTTCTGGGGAGGCGTTCTTGGCGCTTGAGAGTGGGCAGTACAACGGCAGTTTTGGTCCAGCCGGGGCGGGCGCGTCAGATTCGTTCGTCTTTTATGAAAATGAAACCGGACGACTAGGATTTGACTCTAACGGTTTTGGTACTGCTGACGGAGTAGTTACCCTGGCAATTCTGAATGGCAGACCGGGCATTACGGCTGCTGACATTACCCTGATTTAATTTGGGTACAAGTCGGTGGGGTCGATTCTGAAACATCGCCCTACCAACTCTCAAAACTAATTGTGCTATGTTTCGAGCTGGGGATATCCATCCCTGGCTTTTTTATTGGCATTGGGAATTGGGCCGAAAAGTAGAATCTGTAGGGGCGGGTTCACCCATAAATTTTGCCACCCATCAATAATCTCGATAAACCCGCCCCCACCCAACGAATAACCCCGATTAAGCATAGTCGCCCAACTGTTAAATTTAATTAATGGGGAATTGGGCCTTTATAGCATGGGGAATTGAGCCGAAAAGTAGAATCTGTAGGGGCGGGTTCACCCATAAATTTTGCCACCCATCAATAATCTCGATAAACCCGCCCC
>NZ_JAUBUY010000058.1:0-4047 GCF_036705565.1 Microcoleus sp. AT8-B5 | reverse complement strand
CCAACTCAAAGACGATATAATTGACATATGAGTAAAAGTCGATTATTGTAGGCGACTAATATTCTCTTTTGTCCTTCAAAAACAGTTATTAATAGTGAAACTGCCCAATGGTCATCTAGCAGATTTAGGCAATAAAATAGAAGAATATTCTCTAAATCCGAATCATCAAGAAGGAAAAAATAAAGCTGTTTTGTTTGCCAGTAAGTTAGGCATTACCCTAAAAAATGCTGAAAGGCTCAAACAGGCTTTAAAAGAAGCTGCTATCAACGAAGATGTTGTTATTCAAAAAAACAATGAATACGGAACACATTACAACATGAAATTTTTGCTGAAAACCGAAGTAGGTGAATCTCTGATTCTAGCAGCTTGGATCGTCCGCTTAGGTGAAAGTTTCCCTAGATTAACAAGTTGTTATCCCGTCAAAAAGTGAGGTAAAAACAATGAAAACAATTAAAGACCTAGATATTGTTGCTTTAACTGAAGATTTAGACGCCACCCATTTTGAAACAAAACAAATCATTAAATTATATAAAGGACAAGTAGGAACAGTCGTGATGGAATTTGATGGCAGTGCTTTTGAGGTAGAATTTTCTCATCAAGATGGCACAACTTATGCAATGGAAACAATTCCCGCCACAAAATTAATGCTTTTACACTATGAGTTAGTAGAATCTGTAGGGGCAGTTACCCGATGAATTTTGCCACCAATAATCTTTATCAACTCGCCCCTACATATTGGTACAAATGATTTAGGCTCATTATAAAAAATCCCGCAAACATATCGTTTGCGGGATTTAGTAGGCAGGAAACTTGTAGCGAATACTGTTACTAAGCTCGGTCTACAATCTCTTTTGCTTTATCTTTGAGGTCTTCTTTCAGGTGAATTGCTGATGCTTCATCCTGCTTGGCTTGACCTTCTAATTTATCTTTCTGATTGCCTGTAACTTCGCTAACAGCTTCTTGGATTTTGCCTTCAATATTCTTCGCTGTGGCTTCGACTCTATTTTCAATGTTCATAATTTTTTATTCTAACTCTACAACTACTAATATATGATTTTCAAGTTGAGTCTGTATCTCTCTTTAGATAGATTTGTTATTACCTTTATTTCTAAGTTAAAGGTTCGATTGGAATTTCCACAAGTTTGTTTCTGGAGGAAAAACCGGATTTAATGCCGATCGCAGATTTCGGCACTTTAAACTTTTTCGCCAACAGCATGATTAATTCTTGGTTTGCTTTACCATCAACGGGGGGCGACTTGAGATGTACCGTGAGGCTGCCGTCGGGTTGTTCTGCGATGCTTTGCTGTTTGGAATTCGGTTTTACTTTGACTGTGAAAATTTTCATGTGACTAATAACTAATAACTAATGACTAATGACTAATAAGGAATGAGAATTAAATAACTTCCACTCTTGAAAGTGGGATGGGCGTCCCGCCCGTCATGAGTGGACGGGCGGGACGCCCATCCCACAATAACAATTAAAATTGTAAGTTATTTAATTCGCGATCCTAACTAATGACTAATGACTAATGACTATCTGAATGTTCGATCTTCGTTCCCAAAACTTTCAGGAATTCAGCCAACCAGTTAGGATGTGCGGGCCACGCGGGGGCGGTGACTAAATTGCCATCGACTACGGCTTCGGTAACTGGAACTTCTGTATATTTGCCGCCGGCCCGGAGTACGTCGGGGCTGCAAGCGGGGTATGCGGTGCAGCGTTTGCCTTCGAGTACGCCGGCGGCGGTTAGAACCTGTAAGCCGTGACATATAGATGCGATCGGCTTTTTGCTGTTGGCAAAGTAGCGGGTAATTTGCAGCACTTGTTCGTTGAGGCGGATGTATTCTGGGGCCCGTCCTCCGGGGATAATCAAAGCGTCGTAGTCGGCGGGGTTGATTTCGTCAAAAGTCGCGTTTAAAGTGAAGTTGTGACCGGGTTTTTCGCTGTAGGTTTGATCGCCTTCAAAGTCGTGAATTGCGGTGCGAATTGTTTGGCCTGCGGCTTTGTCCGGGCAGATGGCGTGGACGGTGTGACCTACCATTTGCAGGGCTTGGAAGGGAACCATTACTTCGTAGTCTTCTACAAAGTCGCCGACTAACATTAATATTTTTTTGACTGTCATGTTGACAACTCCTGTTATTTTGATTTGGTTAAATAGGATTAAAAAAAATGCGGGGCCGTTAAAAAGCTTGCCCCGCAAGCTATTCTGGAATCTAGAAACCGTTGCGTCCCCAAATGACCATTGAAATTGAGAAGGAGAACAGAACTAGCACCGAAACCCAACCGAGTGACAAAATATCCATAGCTATTTATTGAACAAACTGTACAAAGTGACTTCAACCCTTATCATAAGTCAATTTGAGCCATTTTTGAAATGAGGGCGCTGTGAAGGATTCGTCAAATTTTAGTGCGGCTGAACGGGTAGAATCTTTGAAGGCAGGGAGTGTTGCTGCTTTGTCTTGTTTGCTGGGTTTTGGGGCGATCGCCCTTGGTAATAGCTTAATTCTGGCGGATAGGTTGGATTCTCTGGCGAGTTTGCAGGTAAGGGAAATTGACCTAAATTTTGCCTTCAGGGCGACTATCGCACTTTTGGGCGGTTTTTTGTTCGGCGTGACTTACCGCTATGCGATTCGCCGAGATGTTAACCCGCAGCTTAAATCTGGTGCGGTGTTGGCTTTTGGGTTGGTGCGGGCTTTTGGACAGTTGGATGCTGGATTGTTTTTTGAATCGGGGAAGATGCCCGCCCTACAGGAGTTATTGCCGTTTGCGGTTCGCGGTGTCGAGAGTGTGGTATTATTTGCGATCGCGGGTTTGGTTCTGGATTGGGCGATCGGGCGATCGTGGATTAAGCCTTTCGATTCTTGAGATTTGCCGTTGGTTGGGGACAGGTTTACGATCGCCCTCCGTCAAAAACTTGTAGGGGCGGGTTCACCAATAGTTTCAAAGGATACCCAAAGACTCAAAAACCCGCCCCCACCCCGCGCGATCGCCACCCAAGTGGGGGCGGGTTTACGAGATTATCGGTTTTAGGCAATTATTGTTGGTAAAACCCGCCCCTACAGATTTAATTCCTCAAATTCTGGATTGCCGTAAACCATCTGTTTATCTACCGCCGACAAAACTTTATTGTTAGCAGCATCAGAAACTAAACACTGACAAACTAGCTGCGCTACATCTGCCCGGTGAATAGTTCCAGCAACTCGACAATCTTCTGTTAAAATACCGTTGCCTGTTGCAGGTTCCGATTTGAGTCCGCCCGGACGAATTACTGTATAAATCATCCCGCTTTCTATCAAATGATTTTCGGCTTTTTCCTTTTCAATTAAAACCGGGCGCAAAGTTTCTAAAGCTTGGGGCGGCAAAGCGCCGACACTATTACCGCTGCCGATTGATGAAACTAAAATAAATTTTTGCACGCCTGCTTTGACCGCCGCATCAATCAAGTTTTTGTTGCCCAAATAATCGGCTCTTTCCCCATCTTTGGGCAAGCCCCCAATTGTGCTGATTACGGCATGAATTGAATCGCCACCAGCCATCGCAGCTTCCATAGCTGCTGCATCCAAAGCATCGCCAGTCACGACTTTGATGCCCATTGCTTCTAATTCGGTGCTGGTTGCGGGCGATCGCAAAAGTGCTGTTACTTGCATCTTTTGTGCTGTCAGACATTTCGCGATTTCTAAGCCGACGCCTCGACTAGCACCAGCTAAAAAAATGTGGGATTTCTCTGTCATATCAATTTTGTTAAGGGGTGCAGAAATTGGTTGTTTTGAATGTAGATTATACAACATTCCTCTGTCAATTGGTGAATCAATACTCCGGACTGTTTTTAAGCAGCCAAAGTACCATAAGACAAGACTGAAGGAAGCTTAGGATGGTTTAACATCAAATCCGGGTCTAAATCTAACTTGTCAATAAAGGTACAAAGTAGATGCTTAGGATCGCGAATTAAATAACTTACAATTTTAATTGTTATTGTGGGATGGGCCTAAGAGCCCGTCCTTTTTGGATGGGCTCTTAGGCCCATCCCACTTTCAAGAGTGGAAGTTATT
>NZ_JAUBUY010000113.1:0-1888 GCF_036705565.1 Microcoleus sp. AT8-B5 | reverse complement strand
TGGCAGCTAAGAAATGTCAACAATAAAAGTCCAAATGAAATTTTGTGAAGTGTCATAATAGAATTGCAACTAACGTTGAGGGCTTGCTGCTGTGCTGGTATTTTATAATTGTCAGCCTGGCAACTGAAGCCGATTAAAAAACCAAAGTACAAAATATATTCTGTTGCTCATTAGCGTAATGTCGGCTGAAACTACTGCTGATGAGCGAAACAAAAGTTGATGCTGCGTAGTGTCAGCCAGCATAGCAGCAAACCTATGTTGTGTGCCGTTTGTCTAGCAGTTCTATTAAGTCCCTTTATTGCCTACAAATAGAAATTGAAAATATTCAAGATCGCCAGGCTGATTTGTCCCAAAATACCTTGTATGATGTTGTTTTCTATATTTCCGTTTAAGCTTATGAATTGTAGTTAGTCCAGCAACTTTAGGGTTAAAGTCTGCACCGGGTCTTACAGTCATTATGATTGCACCGAAGTCATCTAGTTTTCCAAATACGCCCACAGAATTACTACTGTCTAAAATATGTATCTTTTCCACTTTCTCATCTTGAAAGAACTCATTTATAAATTCGAGTATTCTGGCACTGTCATCTTTACTCCGAAATTGATAATAATATTTTCCGCTGTTAGATTGAACTTCAAAAACGGGGCTGGCGATATACCTCATGCCGACATATCTTGGTGTTATTTTAGTTGCTGTACTTGAGCCATATGTCCACACGTTCTTTAGAAGAGCCTGTTTTAAGCTGTCAAACGTAATCTGTTTTTTGACTTGAGTATTGCTTATGCTGTCCTGTGCAGACAACTTGCTGCATTTTAGAAACATCAACGTTATTAAGACTATTTTGATGATCATGAAGTCTATGTTATGTTGATCCGAATGGCACACAACGTTCAGGTATTGCCGAAGGCGGGATATTTTATAACGTCCAGCCTGGTAACTAAAGTTAAATAGAAATACCAAATTTTAATCACCCAAAAATGACCGAGCGAAGCCGGTCACTATGAAGCCGAAGTTGATAATCGAACCAAATGTTCATGTTTACTACGTCAACCCCGCTTTTGGCAATACTTTGTTACCTGCCGTATTATGGCTGCCGTTTTAGTCCTGTCCTAATGTAACCTCTTAAATAGAATGTGTCTTTTTGAGTTCCTTTTTCTGGTATAGAAACTGTCTCTGTAAACTCCATGTCCACATATCCTATTATAATGTCACCAAGTGAATATCTGCTTTTGTTCAGCATCAATCTTTGCTTTGTCACTTGGTATGAGGTTTTTTGTCCGGGAATTAAAGCTGGATAAACGGTCTGAGGCTCAAAATAAAAGCTGTCACCTTGTATATGGACGTAGAACTCACTTGCGTAAGCTGGAAGTCCGTCAGAAAATATCAAGATAAGCCCGTCTTTAGTTTTGTTGGCGAAACAATATCTTATATCGTATCCACCTTGAACATTTGTCGAACAATTCGCTGTGAAAAATAAATGAGCTGTGTCAGCCGGTGTTATTGGCTCGTCATCATTTTTGCTAAATTCACCAGTGCTATCGTCTTTGAAAACCTCCCAAGAATAGTCCCAATTTTTGGCGAAAGAAAATGTGTCTTTCAGATGCTTGTCGACTAATACTTTGGAGAAGGTTTTATATGTCAAACTGCCTGCACCAACTAGATACCTTTTTTGAGCAACAGCATTTTGTCCCACAAGAAGAAAGGCTGTGAAATATATTATGAAAGGTTTGAGGTTCATTTTAAATATGGCAGGTAACGTTAAAGGCTTGGCGAAGTGCGAATAGCGTTTCGTCAGCCTGGCACGAAATAAATTTAGAACATTAAATTTTCAATTCAAACGAATTTGTCCGACAGCGTCATGTCGCACCAGCTGCAGTTGAGAAAAGAT
>NZ_JAUBUY010000057.1:0-38747 GCF_036705565.1 Microcoleus sp. AT8-B5 | reverse complement strand
TAAAATCTAAAATCTAAAATCTAAAATCTAAAATCTAAAATCTAAAATCTAAAATCTAAAATCTAAAATCGATTGACTCGCGCGATCGTCCTTAAGTAAGAAAAAGTTTTAACTGGTATGTCCTTACCCCGCCCAGTCTCAGACACTCTAATTGAACTGTTGAAGCCTGTAGCCTCTGAATTGGGAGAAAGATTGGGAGCAAGCGCTGTCAACGAACGCTATGCAGAAATTGAGCCCTCTGGTTCTTCAGCTTTGAACCAGCAAATCAAAAAAGACCCCCGCTGGATTAAAGCACAAGTGAGATATTTGCAGCGGCAGCAGGCTAGAGAACAAGAATTAATCGCGATCGCCGGCGCAGAAGAAAGGGTAAAAGAAGAACGCGCTAATCGAATTAAGGCACAAGAAGTAAGAGATAAGCGGGCAATTAGCCGACTTTGCCGCGACTTAATGCGGGAATTTCAATCAGAAGCAATTCGAGTTAAGCTGAACGAAATTCAAACTATTTGGGACAGGGACAACTGGTTTTCTAATTTGAGCAGGCAGGAAACTGAACAGATTTTGCAGCAGCAACAGCACCGATTGCTGCTGTTAGTTGCTCCCGCAAAAATTAGCCAAGATTGCCCCGATTCGTTTCGCCACAATCTGAATATCGAGTTGCCGGCTAAGTTAAGAGCTTTTTTGAACCAGCACTACCCCCCGCACGGAGATTTGTGCCCGGTTCAGTTTTACGGAGACTATTTCAAAAAATCCATTTCTGATATTGATGTGGAGCGGTTGCAGACTGTGTTGTCTCCCGTACCGACAGCTATACTGTACAGCGATATCAGCGATTATGAAGTGAATTTTCATGTTGGTTTTTGGGGAGTCATCAATCAGAGCGTTTCTCTAGTAGCGATGCAGCCTTGGAATTGGGAAGAGGTTTATCAACAGTTGGAGGCAGAGGGAAAAGATAGAAAGCTGAGCCTGCGAATTATTCGGCAAATAATTGTGACTATTCACAAGTTATTGGCCGCTTTTTTAGCGGATTTGTATTATTTAAATATCGATTTTACTCACGAACCTCAGTTATTTACATTAGAGGCGGAATTTGCTCAGGAATGGTTTTCTAAAGATTGGGCAAAACCGTATATTGAAACTCTTAAAGAAATTCAGGAGCAGCAGCGAATAGTCTCTAAGGGAGAGATGCGGCGGCTGGCGCTGCGAGAGGCGAAAGCTAGGGCGGAACGCCAGCGTTTGGAGGAGGCTGAACTCAAACGCAGAGAGGAAGCTGAGGCTGCAGCTAAGCGGGTGAAGGAATTAGCTCACAAATTAAAACATCAGAAATGGCGGTGTGTATATACGCTGCCGGGACATTCATCGTTTGTGAATTCTCTGGCTATTAGCCCGGACGGCAAAATTTTGGCTAGCGGTAGTTGGGATAAAACTATTAAGATTTGGAATTTAGAAACAACGGAATTAATTGGCACTCTGACGGGACATTCCGATCGCGTAAATTCGGTTGCTATTAGCTATGACGGAAAAATGTTGGTCAGCGGCAGTTCGGACGAAACAATTAAGTTTTGGAATTTGCACAATGGTGATTTGCTGTGTACTTTTCCGGGACATTCTATGGAGGTGAATTCGGTGGCGATTAACCCGAAGGGCCTGGTAATTGCTAGCTGCGGCGGGGCTGATAATACGATTAAGCTGTGGAATTTGCGGAGTGGTGAGTTGCTGCGGACTTTGAGGGGTCATTCTGATAATGTGAATGCGGTGGTTTTTAGCCCGGACGGTAAAATATTGGCGAGTGGCAGTTCGGATGCGACGAGCAAGGTTTGGGATGTGGAAAGTGGTAAGTTGCTGCGGACTCTTTCGGGGTTGAATGTTGGGGTGAATTCTGTGGCGATCGCGCCGGATGGTCAGATTCTTGCTAGCGTCAGCAATGATTATACGATTAAGCTGCGAAATTTGCAGACGGGCAGTTTGTTGCGGATTTTAAATACTAATTCTGGGAGGGGAAACGGTGTAACGAATTTAGGAACGAATGAGGCGCTGCATATTTTGCAGAATTATGTGAGTCGGGGCGAGTCGGTTGCTATCAGTGGGGACGGTTTGACTTTGGCTAGCGGGTGCGATGATAATACGATTAATATTTGGAATTTGCAGACGGGGGAGTTGTTGACCAGTCTTAAGGGACATTCGGGTACGGTGTACTCGGTGGCGATCGCGCCTTCGGGCAATTTGCTCGCCAGCGGGAGTGCGGATCAGACGATTAAGATTTGGCGCTGCGATTAGTTAGGATCGCGAATTAAATAACTTACAATTTTAATTGTTATTGTGGGATGGGCGTCCCGCCCATCCCACAATCTTGTGGAAGTTATATCGTTTCCGGTTGTATCGGAATGATTTAACCGCAGAGGGCGCAGAGAACGCAGAGGGAGAGAATACAGAGAGGAATAATTCCGATGCTACCGGATTTGATATTATTTAATTCTCATTCCTTAATTGGCAGTCGGGTGTGGGCAGACTATTCCGGTTTTACCCTTACGGGGAGGGGTTTTGAGCGAATTTGAAAAAAAATTGGCTGGGGGGGTTGCGCTAATGACTATAAGTTTGCTATATTAAGTTTCACTGCTGGTGTAACTCAGTTGGTAGAGTAGCTGATTTGTAATCAGCCTGTCGCAGGTTCAAATCCTGTCACCAGCTTTACTCTAAATTCTCTAAATGTTTGTATCTTAAATCCCCGACTTCTTGGAGAAGTCGGGGATTTTGGTATTCTGTTTTTTAAGAAATCAGGAGACTGCACGTGCTGTTTCCCTACAATATTACAATATTATTTTGGGGTAGGGACACCGCACTGTGCCCAAGGCGTGTCAACTTAAGCTGTCAGCCAGCCCAGCCCGTTAGTCAGCCCGCGAGTCCGCCAGGGAATGAATTCCCTGTCTAATAGCGAAAGTCCTCTTAAGAGGACTAAGCTGTTCTGCATTTAAATTGTCTGTCAAAAAACAATCTAACTCTTGTGGGGAGTAGGGGTTGGGCGTCCCGCCCGCCCTGAATATGCAATTTAAAGGCGCGACAGCTTAATGAGTTCTTCAGTCCTCTTAAGAGGACTTTCGCTTTGAGACAGGGGTTTCAACCCCTGTCGGACTTTCGGGCTGACCTTAAGTTGACATCTATGAGCATTGCAGTGTCCTCGGTATCATTCCGGTGCAACCGGAATTGATATCACACAGGGTGCGGCGGCTTTTTTCAACCATTCAATTGTTGCTGCATCAAGTACGGGTTCCAGTTTCTCGACTACAGCAGCATGATAATTATTCAACCATGCTAGTTGAGTCTTTGACAGCCGATCGACATTTATTAATTTGCGCTCAAACGGAATATACGTCAGCGTTTCAAATCCGTACCAAACAGTACCATTTTTGGATGGCATTTCCCTGACAACATAGAGATTTTCGATACGAATTCCGCCCCATCCCGGTTCGTAATATCCCGGTTCGATGCTAGTTACCATCCCGGCTTCCAGGGGATACTGCACAGATTTGCTGATGCCATTGGGCCCTTCGTGACCGGCTAAAAACGCGCCGACTCCGTGCCCTGTACCGTGTCCGTAGTCTAGCTGTTGTTGCCATAATACCGCACGGGCGATCGCATCTAATTGCGCTCCCGTTGTTCCTTTGGGGAATTGCTGCATTGCACAGTTGATGTGCGCGATTAAGACTGTTGTGTAGTGTTCTATTTGTAGCGCCGTCGGTTCTCCGATACTTACTGTTCTCGTATCGTCGGTTGTACCTGCTAAATATTGCGCGCCTGAGTCAAGCAGCAGCAGTTCTCCCGGTTTTAACGTTATTTCAGGGCTGGGGGTTCCGTAATGTACGATCGAGCTATTGGCTCCCGCACCGGCGATCGTTCTAAAAGTTAAAGTCTGAAAATCTGTTTCTTGCTGGTAAAAATGTTCGATGCTTTCTTTGACATCAAACTCGGTAACTACCTTACCATTTTCTAGCTGTTCTGTCAACCACTTTAAAGCCAAAGTTTTCGCTCGACTTGCTTTGAAATTGGCTGATTTCATCTGCTCAATTTCTACGGGATTTTTGCGAGCTTTCATCCCTTCTACCGGATGTGCCTTAAAAACTATTTCGATGTTGTAAAACTGCGCTTCTTGATGGTTTAATATTAACTGGTACGTGCCTGCTGTGCTGTGTTTTGGGTCTAAAAGTACCCGAACTTTATGTGGCAAATTTACGCAAGTTTCTAATGTATGCGGATAGTCTGCGTAGGGAAGCAAAGTTACATCCGCCCGCAATTCTTGCTTTATTTCTAGTGAAATTCGTTCGGGATTTGTAAATAAAAACGCTGAATCTGTGGTGACAATGGCATAGGATATAAAAATGGGAATGTGGGGGATATCCGAGCCTCGGAGATTGAACAGCCACGCTATTTGATTCAGGTTGGTAATCGGAAGCACATCAATGTTGGCTTTGTGCATCGCTTCCCTGACTCTGGCTAATTTTTCGGCGGCGGTTTCTCCTGTCAGGGATACAGGTAAGCTAAATATGGGTTCTGCATCAATCGCGGGTAAAGTCTCTGTTGTTTGCCAAGGAGTTTGCGATCGCACTTTGTCTGTCAAATTCTCCCGGATTGGTATGAGCTCAATCTCCGCCGTTGCAAATTTTTTCACCCAATTTTGATATTGCTCTGTCGCTACGGTAAACGGGTCAAAACCCAGGCGAATTTTCCTTGATTTTTCTGCCGATTCTACAGCCAGTTTTTCTAAAGTTTCAATTAAGGTTAAATTTCCTTCTAACCCGAGTTTCGATATTTGAATAATTCCAGTATCGACTTGCAATTCGGCTTGTTCGTAATAGCGGGAGTCCACAAACAACCAAGCGGAATCTTTGCCAACCAACAAATCGCCAGCGGAACCCGTAAAACCGCACATCCAAGCCCGCCGCTGCTTCGCTGCTGGAACTGATAAATTTAAGTGTTCGTCAACCGCTGGGATGTAATAGCAATCTAATTCATAATCTGCCATCAAATCGCGCAAGTCTGCCAGTCTTGCAGCGGAGGTATCTTGGATATTTGTATTTGCTTTCAAGTTCGTGGCAACCATTTTGAAATTTCCTATTTTACTTGTTTAAAATTGTCTTCAAACCTTTAACTAATCTCCTAATACCTGCGGTGGCGGTTGCTTTCTCCAAAGCACCGTAAGCAACGCGCAAATAGCAGCCGTTATCCATGCCGAAAGTTGTACCGGGAAGCACTGCTACGCGATATTCGCGAATTAATTGTTCTACTAATTCCATTGTATCGAGTTCAGTATCAACTTTCAAGAAAAAGTAGAAAGCTCCAGCGGCTGGGGAAATTGTACACAAGTTTTGGATAGTATTGAGTTCGTCTAATACGAGTTGGCGCACGGATGCGATCGCCCTTACATAATTATCGCAGTAACCTCTACCAACTTGCAAGGCTCCCAGGGCTGCATACTGAGAAATTACGGGCGGACAAATTAAGATGGTATCTTGAATCTTTCTCACAGAAACGAGCAAGTGTTCTGGTATTACCATATACCCGATCCGCCAACTCGCAAAACCGTAGGCTTTGGAGAGGCTAAACAGAGAAATTGTATGTTCGCTGCTGTTGGGAAAAGCGGCGGGCGAACAGTGTCTGACGCCGTTATAAGTAAAATATTCGTAGGCTTCGTCGCTGATGTGATATATGTTGTGCTGGCGACAAATTTCGTTCACTTCCCGAAGTGCTTCGGCTGAATAAACAACACCAGTAGGATTATTTGGTGAAATGGTAACTATGGCTCGCGTTTTGTCAGTAATTGCTTTTTTTATAGCATCGATATTAAGTTGATAGTTTGCGTCGGTTTCTACTATTACTGGTCGGCAATTTGCCATAATTGCCGCCATTTCGTGGTTAAAGTAATAAGGTGATTGGATAATAACTTCGTCCCCCGCCGAAGTAATAGCGAGAATGGCGTTGGTAAATCCCATGTTGCTGCCGGCGGTAACGACAATGCAGTTGTTGCTATTAATTTCTATGTCGTTATCTGTTTGGAGTTTGGCTGCGATTGCATCCTGTAATTGTGGAATACCTTCGACGGCTTTGTATTTGTGATTGTCGGGATTTGCGAAGAATTCGGGGATTTTGTCAAATGATTCTTGTGGCGGATTGTAGTAAACTACACCTTGTCCTAAAGATATCGTTCCGGGATTTTGGCGAATCAGTTCGCCAACTACGGGAATTATGGGCGACTGTACCGATTGCATTCGAGTGGGGTAATTTTTCATATAATATTTGTTTCTTGGGGGTTTGACTAAATTATAGATTGAAAATAGCGATCGTGCTAAAATGAAATATCAGCTCATAACAGGAGAAAGTTCCTATGTCAACGATGACTGTCAAAGATGTTGAGCAAGTTCAAACCGCTTTTTCCGAAGCTGGTTTAGATTACCAAATTGAACTAGAAGACGGGAGACTTTCAATTATGGGCCCATCTGACATCGTATCCAGTGAAATCAGCAGCCGTCTCATTGCCTTTCTTTTCGCTTGGGTAAATCCCCGCCGTCTCGGACGAGTTTTTGACTCCGCAGGCGGCTTTATTATGCCAGATACTAACGTCAAAGCGCCCGATGTTTCCTTTGTGCGCGCCGCACGATTGCGCCAAAGTCCGCGTTATTTTGGACAGTTGGTTCCCGATTTGGTGGTAGAGATTAAGTCTCAAAGCGATCGCACGCAGCCTATCGAAACCAAGGTTTTGAAGTTTGTTGAGCTCGGAGCGATTGTCGGAATTGCGATCGATCCTGATGCAGAAACAGTGAAGATTTATCGAGCGGCTGGCGAACCACAAATTTTACAAAATGGCGATATCTTAACATTACCAGAACTTTTCCCCGGTTGGGAATTGCCCGTTTCAGAATTGTGGCCTCCTATCTTTACAGAAGAAGAAACACAATTCTAGAAAAACTACCATATATCGCAAAAAGTAGAGACTTAGACTCTTTCAACTTCTATTTTAGAACCTTGGGGGGATTTAGACACTTTAACTTGTGCTGGCAATCTTTCGCCCAATTCTCGAACGTGGGTAATCACTCCAATCAGCCTGTCTCGCTGCCGCAAAGATTCTAAAATTTGAGTAACGCTTTCGAGAGTTTCGGTATCTAAAGTACCAAATCCTTCATCGAGAAACAAGCTGCCCAAGTGAGTTCCTTGAGACAGTTTTTCTGACAAAGCTAAAGCCATTGATAAGGAAGTTGCAAAGGTTTCGCCACCGGAAAGGGTTCGCACTCGTCTAGCTTCGCCGCCGTTCCAATTATCTGTTACCCAGTATTCGCCGTCTTGGTTTTTTAGTTTGTAGCGATTTTCGGTTAATTCTTGCAAAATTAAGGTGGCGCTGCCGACTAATTCTGCTTCTAAATGTTCTAAAATGTACGATTGAAATTCGTTGGATTTGAGATTCTGCGCTAAGGTGTGATAAGTTTGCTCTTGTTCTGTGAAGTTTGTGATTTGCTGTGACAGTCTTTCGGCTTGTTCGAGATTTTGGGCTGCTACTTGAATCCAAGCTAAAAGTTCGGCGCGGTTGTTGTTGGCTTGTTTGAGGTTTTCTTGGGCGGTATGTTTTGCTGATCGCACTTGTGCTAAAGTATTCTCATCCGTAGTTCTGCCTGCGATCGCCTCGCTCAAATCTTTCGCCCGCGTCTCTAACTGAATTTTTGATTCGCGGTGAGAGCGAATAACATTTTCCCATTCTGATTGTTCCTTAACTGTCGCAACCGCTGCTAAAAAAGTATCTTCTGTGAAATCAGCCGCTGTTAATTTTGCTGACCAATCCAGATTTAGCTGCTGTTTCTGGGCTTGGGCTTGCCCAAAAGCTTCTCCAGCTTGTTGCTCTCTCTCTGCTGCTTGAATAACCTTATTTTGAGCAGTTTGATAGGATTTTTCGGCAACTTTCAGCAGATTTGCCAAGTCTTGCTTGTCTTGCTCTAAGACTTTTGCTAAATTAGCATAAGGTTGATATTCGGTAATTTGATAAAGCGCATTTACACAACTTTGGAACTGTTGCTGGCGGCGGTCTGATTCGGCGATCGCATCTTGATATTCCTGCTGTTTAGCTGCTTGAGTCGCCACCGCCAAATTAAATCTTTCCTGAAAATTATCATATTCCAATGATGCCAGTTGGAACTGCTGTTCGGTTTCCCGGTATTGGCGATCGCTCTCTTTAAGGATTGCCAACTCCTGCTGCAACCCCAAGCTTTCCCACTGAGGATTTTCCAGAACTTGAGTGATTTGCTGCTGCAATTCGGCAACTCTATTCGCTGTTAATTCCAGCATTTGAGCAATTTCCGACTCTTTTTGCTGGCAAGCTGAAGCTGTACTTTTTGCCTCAGCAGCCAACCTTTGAGCATCTTGAAAAAGCTGATTTGCCCCCGCCAATTTCTGCCGCAAATCAGCGACATCGACAATATTAGAATCTGGCAAAGGAGGGAGCCGATCGCTCTCAGGATGCACCCCCCCGCACACCGGGCAAGTATCGCCAGAATTCAGCGACATTCTGACAGCAGCAACACTCTCTAAACGTGCCGCTTCCGCATTAGCGGTTTGGGCCGCTTCTAACTCGCGATCGCACTCTTTTAGCCTGAGTTCAATGGCTTCTAAATTAGTGGTAGCCTTCACATAATTTTGTTGAGCTTTTTCCCGATCTGCCAGAGATTTATCCAACTGTTCTTGCTGAGTCTTTTGCTGCTTGGTAATTAGCTGCAATTCCATCAATAAGGGTGAAATTTGCTGCAATTGCTCTAAACGCTTTCCTCCCGGCGCATACTGTTCGAGTTGTGCCGCTGCTTGAGTAACTCGAAAACCAGCGCCTTGAATTTTAGTGTTAGCAGCTTGCAGGTCTTTATCTGCTGCCATAAAAAAGCGCAGTTTTTCCTGTTGAATTTTTTGGGCAAGCGCAACTTCTTTTTCTAATTGAGCGCGCTGTTCTTCATATACTTTAGCAGCAGCTAGAGCATCTTCGCGAGCCTTAATTTGTGGCGCTAGCACCTCTTCTTTGGCTTTGGCCGCGTCAAGTTGCTGCTGCTCTACTGCCAGCTCAGAGCGAGCTTTAATTAACTGCTTTCGCGCGGCCACGGAGGCACTTTCGGCAGTTTCATACTGACGGCGAGCCGATCGCACTAAAGCCCAATCTCCCTGTAAATGATTGGCAGCTTGCGCTCTTTCTAAACGCTGTGCTAAAATTGCAACCTCAGCAGAATTAGCATTTAATTTAGCCAGTTGTTGTTGTAACTCTTGCCAGCGAGCGATTTGCGAAAATAGCTGTTCCTCTTCATCTAGAGCCTTCTGAGCTTTCATAACAGCGCGATCGAACTCAGGCAACTGTTGCTCTAAAATCAAAAGTTGCGATCGTCTTTGATCCACCTCATCCGCCGTCGGCGCACTCAAATCCGCTAGCTGCCTTTCCACCATTTCCCGTTCCTGTTTCAGCAACTTTGCGAGTTCATTTGTTTCCTTCCGCATCTGCTCAAAAATCTCAAATCCTGCTAGCTGCCGCAAAATTTCCCGGCGTTTTGAAGTATCCCCTTTAATAAACTCATCAAACTTGCCTTGAGGCAGAACAATTGCGCGCGTAAAAGTATCAAAATCCATTCCTAAAATCTGTTCAATGGTATTTTGAACAGCAACGATACTCGTCCCCAAAGTTTCCCATTGGCCATTTTGCCAGTTGTCCAAAATCACCTTATTTTCGGGAGATTTCGGACGGAAACGCCACCGTCTCGTCACCCGGTACTGTGCCGAACCCACAGCAAAACGCAACTGCACTTTTAAATTTTCGCTACCTTGGCTCGCCAAATCACTTACTTGTTTGCCGCTGCGAGTAGTAGTGCCAAAAAGAGCGTAAGTCATGGCATCTAGCAGTGAAGATTTGCCCGCACCTGTAGCACCAGTAATGGCAAACAAATCGAGTTGAGAAAAATCTAAACGCTGTTCGCGGTGGAAGCTGGTAAATCCTTCGAGAATAAGTTCGAGTGGACGCATACTGATTTTAGATTTTAGATTTGGGGTTTTAGATTGTTATATTCCGGTCTAGTGTCTTCCTTCTACAGTCTTCCCGATCCCCCCTAACCCCCTTAATAAGGGGGGAACAAGAGTATTATCCAAGTCCCCCTTCTTAAGGGGGATTTAGGGGGTTCTAGACTCGACTACAAGCGACATTTAGCGTGGGTTTCAGTCTTAAAACTATTTGAAATTTGAGATTTTGGATTTTGGATTGTATCTTTTTACGCATTTAATTATTAACTGTTTCCTTAAACTTCTTGTACAAATTTTTAAATTCCTCCAATACTGCCGATTTAGGTGTCGTTCCCAATCGGTTTTGATAATAGTTGCAAAACTCGGCTGCCGGATCGAAATTATTGGGATCGATAGTAGTTATTTCTGTTGGTTCTAGCGCTGCATCTGGATAGCGCGGTTCAATTAACAGCGCTTGAGAACAGATTTGGCGCACTCGATCGGCAAGTCCGATTTGCGGACTGTCCAGTTCGACAATTACTTTCAAGAAACCCGGATGGTACTGATGAGCTTGTAAAGTTTCATCGAGATTGTCGTTATGACATTTAAGCACTTTTAACGGCTTGTGGCAAGCCACAGGCTTAAATTCCACCTTTGCCTGACTTCCCGGCTCAACTTCTATCAAGCAAAATCCTTTTTCCTGTTCCGCTTCTCCAAAATCTAACTGAATCAAAGAACCGGAATAATAAGCGGGAGAAGTCTCAGAAATTCGCTGGTGAATGTGGATGTGTCCGAGGGCAACATATTGAGCTTCCGGGGGCAGAGTTTGCGATGATAGGAGGTATTTTTCTCGCGTGTAATAAGCGACTTCGGATTTTGCCAATCGAGCGCCGTCAATGCTCATATGTCCCATGAGAATATTGACAGTATTGTCTCTAAACTCTCTGGTTAAATCTTCGAGTAAATATGCTACAATTTCGCGGTAATCTTTTCGGCGATCGGCATCGCCAGACTGCCAGAGAGAATTAGCATCTAACAGTCTTTGTTCGGAAGCAAAAGGCATCGCGCCCACACAAAGTTTACCGCTTTTTGTATTGAGAGTAATCGTGCCGCCGTCGGCGGAAAGCCTGGGTTTGCCTAAAGCGCGAACACCGGCGAGGGAAAGCAATTGCGCGATGCTGTCGATGCGGGATGCCGAATCGTGATTACCGGCGATCGCAATTGCGGGAATTCCTGCTGCTTGGAGTTCGCAGAAAAAGTTATAAGCAATGCGTTCGGCGTAAGCGGGAGGGTTGGGCACGTCGAAAATGTCGCCCGCAACGAGCACAGCATCGACATCCAATGCTTTTGCTTGCTTCAAAATCTGTTCGAGGGCGATCGCAATTTCAAAAGTGCGATCGATCCCTCGAAAACGTCGCCCTAAATGCCAGTCAGCAGTATGAATTATTCGCATAGTACGAGGAGTATTTTGTTTATGTTAACTGAGATGTTGTACCATTTTCAAGAACGGGCAAGATGCCCGTTCCACAAAGAATGAATTTCTTGTGGAACGGGCATCTTGCCCGTTCATAAAAGGCTGATTTAAAATGGTAAAATATTTCATTTTTAATGCTTTGTGCGATCGCGCTATAAATATCTGCCACTGTTTATGCCTCTTCCTGTTCTTGAATTGCTGTTTCAATCTCATCAGAATATGCCTCAGCATAAGCCCAAGCATTCGCCAAATCAGCGGCACGCAGAGTCGGATAGTCTTCTAGGAGTTCAGCCTCAGAAATACCTAAACCGCGAGCATTCACCAGTACCCAAACAGGAATTCGCGTTTGTCTGATGCAAGCATCGCCGCCGCACACGCCGGGAGTCTTTTGAATTCCAGACCAAAATTTTCTTAAACTTTGGGCTAGTAATTCTATAGCTTGAGCCTTCTCTTCGGGAGTTAAAGCTAAGAGTTGCGCTTGCAATTCTTTCAGTGTCGTATTTGCAGTTATTGAGTTCATAAATATTAACTTTTTTTGGCCATACAGGTATTCTAGCACTGGTGGCTAAATCAAAACTTTCATTCAACAGGCTTCACATCGTGAAACCGAGTATAATCAACCACCCGCCCTCCCGTCGCCGATTTCAAAAGAATATCTACAAACCGCATATTCCACATAATTTCAGATGCCACAAAAGAATGTCGCGCATGAATAGTTTGCGAAACAGTTTCGTCAATTCCTGTTAACGTAATTACAATTTCTGCTTGCTGTTCCATCAAGTCTTTTGCAGTAAGTTGGTACAAAGGACTGTTCTCATCAATTGCGTGCATAACCGTCCAAGTTAATGCAAAAATCGGAGAGTGACTTCGCACCAATTGCAAATCGTAAAAACGCCGCATAAATTCTCCTTCCGCTGTTACCTCGTCACGGATCAAAGTAGCTCGCTGCTGCGCTTCTAAAATCTGGTTAAAACGCTGATTTGCAGTGCGGTACATCAGAGTCGGAACGCCGTTGAAAGGAGCGATTACAGCTACGCGGCTGAAGATAACTCTGGCTGTTGGTCGAGAAAATCTCGAAAAAGCCAGTCCCGTCACCATTGCTACTCCCCACAAACCAAAAAGCGCTTGGATCGCAACTATAGTATTAGCGTAATCCGTGCGCGGATACATGGCGCCGTAGCCGATCGTCGCCATTGTTTGGATGCTGAAATAAAAGGCATCTGGGAAAGAACCCGGCCGCGCGTTAGCAATGCAATCTCCTCCCGCCAAGTAAGCTAAGGCAAATAAAGAATTCGCGACTGTATAGGAGAGACAAATCAGGATGAAAAATCGAGGCCAAGAAAGAGTTAGCAGCCTGTGGTAGAGGTCGGCAAAATGCAGGCGAGGTACTCCCAACTTGACAATATTTAAGGGGAATTGTCCTTGGCGGCTGACTAAACGAGTCTGTGGCTGCCGATCGCGATTATTTTTCATTGAGATTTGTAACTACCGCTGTGTCAATTTGTAACTATTGTTTTGACTGGGAAAACTTATCCTTTAGACTGATGTCAGATTCTAAAAATTAGGATATCAAGGAAGTTTGAAAATGGTTGAGCTTAACTGGCATGACTATCTCGTTATGGTTTCTTGTGTGGCTTCTATTGCGGGTCTAATTTTGCTGAGCGATCGCAAATCGCAGCCAAGGGACGATCGCACTTTAAGCGAAGAAATCCTAATTAAGATGAGTTTTGTTTACTCAATAGTCTACTCCATGTCTGTCTTTGCCCTAAAGATGCCTCTGCCGGAGGACAACTGGTTGTTGGCAAGTCTGAAGCTGACCACGGTTCTATCTTACTTGTTGACAGTTTCCAGCATACTCAGTCTGCCACTGCAACGCATGGCTGTTCGGCAAGTCGAAGATTAAAAAACGTGAAGCTAAGGTGTCCCGCATCTAAATTGTATTTTTGGGGCGGGCTAAGAGTGCCCACCCCACAAGACTTTGGTTTCAGGTTGTTTGTAAATTTTTAATTCCCGCAGGAAGCTTGACATAACGCGCCCAAAATGGTTCTAGTCGATCTCTGCGGGATTGCAACCAGCCCATATTTTCCTCCATTCCGTTTGCTTCTGAAATCTGAGAAACTATCTTGATAGTGCCAGAAGTCAAGCCCTCAGAATCTCGCATCGGTGCAGTCCAAATACAGACATCAATTGATGAACCGTCTTTCCGCCGCCGCCGACATTCCCTAGCAACTTGCGCTTCCCCAGCCAATTCTGACTGAAACATCGCATAAAAATTTACGTTTTCATCGCTAGGGACGATCGGCAAAAGCTCCCCCACAACCTCAGACTCCTTCCAGCCAAAAACTCGCTCCGCCGCAGAATTCCACACCGTCACCAAAGCATTACTATCAACCCCGACAACTGCCAGCGGCAAAGCTTTAATTAAGCCTTGTAAAACTTGATTGGTTTCGCACAATTTAGCCTCTACCAGCTTGTGTTGTGTGATGTCCTGACAAGCACCATAAATGCCGACAGCGCGGTTCTCGACTTCATCCCACACAACTTGCCGACAATCCCACAGCCACCGGATTTCACCGGATTTGGTGACAATTCGATACTCGCTTACTTCCTTGCGGCTAGATGAACGAAGCTGCATTTGTTCCAGCAGCATTTCTAGGTCGTCGGGATGAATGCAGTCGAATTGTAAACCGCCGGAAGTTGCGATTTCTTTGGGAGTATAACCCGTAATTTTAGTAAAAGCTTCAGTCATCCATTCGCAGGCCCAGGTATTGTCAGGCAATACTTTAAAAGAATAGGCAAAATCTGAAGTCATTTGCGAGAGAATACGGTAGCGCGATTCTGATGCTCGCAGTGCGTTTTCTGCATTTTTGCGATCGGTTATATTTTGAAAAAACACCGACAAACCTTCTTCCGAGGGATAAGCCTCGACTTCAAACCAAATATTTAGCTGCGGGTAATATCCTTCAAATTTAACATTAACGTTCTCAGATACCGCTCTGTAAAACTGCTTGAAAAAAATCGTGTCGGCTGTATCAGGAAACTCATCCCAAATATTTTTACCTATAAGTTCTTGACGCCCTCTTTGCCAGCACTGCTCTGCTTTCGCGTTGAGGTAGGTAAACTGCCACTGGCGGTTGAGCACATAAAAGCCGTCTGTGATTTTTTCTAAGATATTAACGATTTGCTTTTGCGATTTTTCCAAAGCTGCTTCTGAGAACTTGCGCTCTGTGATATCGCGGGAATTGATGACTATGCCGTTGATGCTGGAATCGTGGAGTAAATTGTTACCAATGACTTCTAAATACACCCAAGAACCGTTAGCGTGCCGTTTCCGATATTCTACAGGCGGTGCAATCCCTGGCTGTTTGAGTAATTTTGCCAAATATGCTTGCCAAACAGGTAGATCGTCTGGGTGGATCAAATCGTCTTGGAATTCGCCAATTCTTTGTTCGAGATTGTAGCCTAACATCCGCTCTGCTGCGATCGAATTTTGGTCTCGGATGCGTCCGTCTGCTTCGAGAATTGTCATCAAATCGGAAGAATTTCGCAGGAGACTTTGCAGTCGGGATTCCCCTTTTGTCAGTGCCTGAGTCACCCTTTTGTACAGCATCTGGCTTTGCTCTAACTGCTGCTCTAAATGTCTGATAGTAGCAGCTTGCTGGGCAACTTTAATCTCTAAATTGCTGTTAATTCTTTCTAACTTGACTTGGGATTGTTTAGACAACAAAAGCGACTGAAACTCTGCAGCCAATTCTTGTAAAGATGCGGACAAATGCTCGAAAGTGCTTGTTAAAATCGCCTGTTTATCTACAGGTAGTTGCTCAATATGTCCCTGCAATTCCCGCACGTGTTTCAATAGATTTTGCATCATTGTAGTCAGCGCTCAAACTTATGAAGACTATTTTTTTATATTTCCCATCATAACACCTTGTTTGAGTCAAGTGTCAAAAGAAATAAATCTTGAAGTTTAGCGGTAGAGTTTTAATTTCGATGCCAATCCCTCGGCGCTGACACAGATGGATAATTCCACCAAGTTTGAGCGAACAAAAAAATATTGAGTTCAGTTATATTACTGAAAATAGTTGTGATTTTTAAAGTTTGAATTAAACAGGACTGATATCGTTTCCGCGCTTCATCGGAATCATAATTTTTCGAGTTGCAGCGCGAGCGGGGGCGCTCGCACTGCAACTCGCGAGCGGGACGATCGCACTAATATTCCGGGTTTTTCAACTTCGGTCAATCGATTTTAGAGTTGAAATTTTAGATGGGATAGAGTAAGTAATTTTACGGTGAAGTGCAGAGATTGTGATGCCAGTAGGCAGATTAGGAACAGGCTTTTCGGCCTGTTCCTAAAATCAGGATTTAAAGCCCTTAGAGCTTTTCTTTTTCTCCTGTGGCTTGGATTTTGACTTATTAACTTCGCCTAAAGCTTCCTGAAATAAGTTGTGCAGGTGCAGGGGAACGCTGGCAATTTCCGGGAGTTCGGGTTCTAAGGGTTTTTTAAACTCTTGCAGCAGGGCATCTAAATCGCGATCGATCTGAAAATTAGTCCGCTGCAATACAGTTTGCAAAATTTGTTCTAATTTCGCTGGATTAACTTTAGCTAACCGTTGCCAAATCCAGACATTAATTGCAGGATCTTCGAGATAGTTACGCACCAGCTTTTCGTAACCGGGAACGGTTGAAAAGTCTTCGGCTGCTAGCAGTGCAGTAAATTGAGCGTAAGTAGACAAAAAGGTTTGTCCCCAGCGAGGATGAGAAAGTGCACTCACCTGTTCGGCTTTCTTGAAGCGATCGGGCAATTCGACTTTCGGCATTACCATTTTTGCACTAGCATTGCTGTCGAGCATTACCTCAACTGCGTTAGCATCAGCACCTGCTGCGGCGATGGCGGCTGCTTTGACTTCTTCTCGATCGACTCCGGCATCTTCAACGATATCCGCCAGAGATTTACTTCCATCAACGCCCATATCAGCTAGGCGTTTTTTAGTGATAAATTCCTGAAATTCAGCCAACTGTTTATTCAGGTGATATCCCGATAGCGTTACTTCCTCACTTCCAAAAAATTCGGTAAAATCTTCATGGTACTTTTCTACTGACTGCCAAGCTTGCTCTAACAATTCCGGCGCATCGCTGTACAGGTTCTTTTTGTGATTTTGCTTGAAATTGCCGATAGCCACCGCCAACTTCGGCTTACCCAATTTCCCCTTCAGGATGGGAGAGCTCGAAAGTATCCACCAGTCATCGGTAAGGGGAGCAATCCGAGCCAGCAAGATTTCTCCTAACTTAAAGCGAGACATCTCTGCAAGAAAATTAGGACTGTTGGGCTTGACAACGTAGTGCTTAGCCGTCAGCCAGTTCATCAGTTCAAACCTGTCGGGGGAAAGTTGAGTGATTTCAAATAAGCCAGTGAAGCTTCTGTGCTCCCAACTTTCGAGCAAGCTAAGATCGCTCTCGGTTAAATCCGGCTGACTTTCGACAAATAAGTCGATCGGCGTTTTCTCTCCGACTTTACCTTCGATAGTAAAACTGTCAATCACTTGATTTTGCTGAGCAATATCGTAGCGCTCGCCGGTCGATCGAGCTGCTGCATAAGCTTCCAAAGCTACCGCCAACTCTCCCTCAGCATCCAGCACAAAGTCAATTAAATTTTGCTTGAGTGTCCAAGCTCTTTCCAACATTTCATCCACAAGTAATACCAATTTTGAATGAGAGGATTTAGGTTAACAATTATCGGAATTGAAGCCACCGACGCTTTACGATCCGGCTGCGATTGAAGAAAGCGCATCGCGAACAATGACAGAAATATGCAATCGATGCCTCAGTCCTGAATAAGTTTAATTTTAAGGCTAATAGTCAAAAAAAAATGTTAATCTCAAACGGAAGCATCCCGATTTTGTAAAAAGCATTTTTTAGGAGTGCTAAACTCACGCACAGCAAAGGCTCTACGTCTATAGCGAGTTCTCACAGCGAACAGCCCTGTGAAAGAAAAATCGTCCTGAAAAATGCAATTTTAAGGGAGCATAAAAATACCCTCTCCGATGTAGAGAGGGGCTGAAAATCCCCAAAAACTTCGCTAAACTCGCGTTAAAAACTGTGTTACCTATCAACAACAGTCCAAAACGCAGCCGGGTTTTTTTATCAAACACTTCCCTCGATTCCGGTACCCGGCTAAAAATCACCGGAATGCTTGAGTTTGTGTGTCTCCAAGACTGAGAAATACTTGGCGTAAGCCCTTAGCGGCCGTCTTTGTCAATATCGCCAGGAACAGCCCGTTCCACCCGATCCCAAGCGTCGCGCGTGGCGTGCTTAGCTTTTTCCCAAGTCACATTAGACTTACCGCGATTTGTTTCGTAGTCGCGCTGCAAATCCGGTTCGATCTCGTCGTATTTCTTACCAGTAGCGCCATAGCGGGTGTATCCCTCATAACCCGTGCGGTATGCAGGCTGATAGTCTTCGTAAGTCGCGCTCGTGTCCACGTAAGGACGGGAACTGTAGTTGCTTTGCCAGTAAGCATCTTCTACCGTGGGGTCGATCGCCTCGCCCACACCTTTGCCCGCCAAACCGCCGCCAAAGGCACCCACAACAGCGCCGACAACTGCTCCTACAGGCCCGCCGATGGCACCGCCGATCGCAGCACCCGCAGCACCGGCACTCGCCGCACCAATACCCGTTGCGACTGGATGAGCCCCGGTTTCCCCCGAAAGCGGATCTAGGTTAGCATCAGGTTCATGTACCGTTTTTTTGTCATCGCTCATGATATTTTTTCCTTTTATCTAACTGTAACTATGATTAAATTTACCTTTTAAATTCATATCTATTCATCTGCCTTAAGGATGAAGCTGCTAGCTTCAAAAGGAAGGAAACGATCAAATACTTCTCGACTCAAAAACGAGTTTTACACGCTACTCTCAAGGGATAAGGTGCGCCGAGGCGCACCCTAGATCGTGATGTTCAAGTGAGTTCTAAACTCGGCTCCCTTGTTTATTCACTGAAGCTGTTTATTTACCAGCAACTTGAGTTAGATATAAATCTCTGGATTTATTAGTTGCCAGTTACCTTTTCGATCAACTCTTCAGCTTTTTGAACTATGCCTTCTTGCGGGTGTTCTCCCTTGTACTCCTTTAAGCTTTCGTCGTAAGCTTTCTCGACCGTTGCAGGATTTTGAGAGGTTTTGACTATTTCTTCGTAAGCTGCTTGGGGATTGAGATCCTCGAAACTTTCTGCGGGGTCAGTAATTTTAGCTTCTGGCTGCGCCTGAGTTCTGTCTTGACCTGCGTAAGCAGCCTGACTGGGTACTATCGCTAGACTTAGCAAACCAATGAACGCCAGGGTACATACCAGCAAAATGCTTTGGCTCAATGTTTGTCCTAGAGCTTTTAAAACCCGCTTCATATCAACTTCTCCTCGTATTTTTCCGCAAAAATTATGGTGTTTGTCGCCCCTTCACTGCGATCGCACATTGACAACCTTGGTTCAATCGCAATCTGTGTCGCAGCTACCGCATCTAGAGCGAGCCAAAAGGGATGTTTCCCGTGACATCCCATATCTTAAGCGCCTGCTTGTTATTATTACTTCTACCAAAAGATAGATTAGTTATACAAGCGGAACTCATCTCCTATCAGGGGCGATCGCAATTCCTGCGAGGAACCCTATCTAGGGGTTTTCCCATCAATTAAGAAGCCCCTGACTCTTCTTTTTAGGCGCGTCTTTCGCGTCTTCGCAGTTCTGGCAAAAATCCTATTTTCCAAGATTTTAAATTGCTATAAATAACCTAACTAACTACAAAACAACCTGCTCTATGTCTAGTTTTCTGTTCTGCATAGCTCGTTCAAATAGCTCAGTAGAAAGAGCTTGTTCGACCGACCAAACGCCCGGTTTTTCCAGTTTTCCTTCTAACATTAATTGAGCTATGCTGCCAGTACCGAGGCCCGTAGCGACTGCTGCACTAGGGTGTATCGCTGTCGAGCAAACTTTAGCGGGTTGACCGTTTTTGAGACCGGTCACTTGCGATCGCACGGCCACACCAACCCCACTAAAACTATTACTAACACTGGTCATCCCATAACTGACGTAGGAGAGAAATTCAATCACAGAGTTATTTTTGAGCCAGCTAGCGGGCCAATACTTGGCAACAAACCAGGTAAGGTGATTGTAAAGGTCGGGAGACGTACCGAATTTAGTCACAACTGATTTGACGGGGAAAGTTTCGGGCAAAGTGATTGCTTCCGGCATATCGAACCAGTAAACGCCTGTGTTGCCGTAGGGTGCGGGAAATTCAATTGTTTCGCGATCGCTGTAGGGTTTTACTTGCTGCCACTTGCGATCGGCCCAAACGTCAAAAGGAGTTTGCAAACCTAAAAAAGTGGTTCTCATGACGGTAACGCCAGCACCGCCAGAACCTCCGACAACATAACTCAAATGGATGTTTTCTGCTTCATCTAATTGCTCCACATCTCGCCGCACCATGCTATTAGACACACCGGGAAAAATCCCCGTGTTAATAATAGCAGTAATTCCAGCATTTTTAGCTGTTTCGCGCAAGTCTAAAGCTCTGCGAGTAAAACTGCGGCTGTCGCTGACATCAGTATAATTAACACCTGCTTCTATGCAAGTTTTCAGTACACTAGCGTCTCGGTAGTGAAAAGGCCCCGCACAGTGAACCACAAGATTAGACTCTGAAACAGCTTTTTGCAGGGCTGCACTGTCCGCTAAATCAAAAGTTTGGTACTGCACCCGATCCGGCGGCAATCCCGGCCCAATAGAGGCTTCAGAGTTGCGTCCGGTAACGGTAATTTCTGCGTCGGTATGGGTAACAAGGTCTTGGGCAACACTGCTGCCAATTCGTCCTCGGCCGCCGACAATCAAAACTCGGTTTGCCATCGCTAAAAAAAGGGTAACGCCACTTCTCAGTCTCTCAACTTGGGGCCGGCGTTTTCATCCGCATAAAGTATGAATTGAGGAGAATGCGAGATGGTGGGGATCGGTGGCTATCGCCCTGATATGCCGATGGGGAGCGACTTCTACCAGGGACTTGCCTGTTCTGCTTTCATTAGAGGTTTGGCTGCGACACTAAGTTTAAAAATGCCTTCCGCGTTAACTTGTTCTTCTAATATTGAGAATTGAGAATTTTATCAATGGAATATGCTCTCGGATGCAAAAATATTTTAACAGATTAGAGGGAACGTGAACCACCGCCAGCGCTCGCGAAAGATGCACCAGATTTAAAAAGGGTAGTCCTGGACGCAGGGGTGGTCAGAAACCGGGTTTTTGCGAAAATACTGTATCCAGACCTTTAAAACTGGTAAAAACCCGGTTTCTTTGGTATTTATGCGTCCAGGACTAAATGGTATTAATAGCGCTCGCAAATCGTTTTCCCTTCACAGGGAATCAACCAGAAAAAATTATCGCACTTGCCAACAGATAAATCAATACAAACAAACAAACGCAGATGTGATTCATCTGCGTCTATCTGCCCTCATCTGCGGTTGCTAAAAATCTTACTTCTCATTACTCCGAAATACCGACTTCCCCTTCGCTTTCAGAGTATTAGCCGCATCTGCTAAAGTCTGCGCGAAAGGCTGCTGCGAGTGCATGAAAACGCGAGCGGTATTGCGTCCCGGCATCCCCGAAATTGAGCCACCCGGATGCGTTCCCGCCCCCGTGAGGAACAAACCGTCGATCGGCGTTTTGTAATTCGCCAACTCCGGCAAAGGACGGAAAAATATCATCTGATCTAGCGTCATATCAACGTGATAATAATTCCCTTTCAAAGCCCCCAAACGCTCTCCCAATTCTGCCGGACTTTCCACGTGGCGCCCTATAATTGAATTTTTGATATTTGGCGCGTATTCTGCTAATTTATCGATGCAGCGATCGGCAACTTTGTTTTTGAGCTCATCCGTCCAACCCGTACCGTGCTGGCCGGTTCCTTCAGCATTTTCGATCTGGTAAGGAGCAAAAAATTCAATCCAAGCCGTATGATGTCCGGGGGGAGCCATTGACGGGTCTAGTACCGTCGGAAACACTACATACATCGATGGATCAGAGTCGGGAATTCTGCCGATTGAAGGCTCGCTGTGAGCAATTTCAACGTGTTTTACCGAGTCTGCAATTAAAACCGAACCAATTAAATATTCGTCCCGATGATTCCAGCGATCGAACTTGGGCATTTCATTGAGAGCTAAGTCTATTTTGAGAATAGTCTCGTTGTTGTTAACAATTTTGCGCTCCAATCTTTCCCGCAAATCCGGGTCGGCACTGTCAACATCGCTGGAGTCCATTAAGTGCAGAAACAAGCGCTTAGCATCAATATTAGAAATGACACCTTTTGTCGCACGGTATTCCGTGCCGTTGGCAACTCGAACTCCCACAGCGCGACCATCATCAACTAATATTTTCTCGACGTGCTGGTCGGTAAGTACCACACCGGAATAACTTTTCACTAAATTGAGCAGCGCTTGCACTAATGCACCCGTCCCACCGCGCGGTCTTGCCATGCCGGGATTGTGTCTCATTGCCAGCATAATTGCGCCTACAGCAAGGGTTTTTTGCGAAGGAGGCGCGCCTAGTTCTGCGGCGAATCTTGCTAGGGGTGCTTTGATAAATTCCTCGTCAAACCACTCGTTGAGAAGGTCTTCAGCGCTGGTGAGCATCGTGCGAACAAAGTCCAGCGTTTTGTCGGGTGAACCGATGACTGACAATAAATCTTTGATTTTTGAAATATCGTAGTTTCCCAGAATATCTACGATCGATTTTGGTGGCGCATTAAACATCGGAACCATTGCCCCTAAAGCCCGCTGCCAAAAGTCTGTATATTCGGCATATTTTTTAGCGTCGCGCTCGTTGTAGCGGGCAATTTCAGCACAAGTTTTTTCAACGGATTTGTGCGCTAAGAAATATTTACCGTCGGGATGCGGACAAAAAGCCACTGGATCGCAGAAAAGATATTCTAAACCGTATTTTTCCAGTTCTAATTCTTCTACAACTGGCCCTAAATGGATAAACTCGTGGTCGATCGCGCACATATTGAATTTAAAATCCGGTAATTCGGGAATGGCCGCTTCAGTAGTTGCTGCGCCCCCGGGAACCGAACGTTTTTCTAACAACAGGACGGTATATCCAGCTTTCAGCAGATAAGATGCACAGACGAGTCCGTTGTGACCTGCGCCTATGATAATGACATCATACGTTTGCATAGATGAAGTTCTAGGGAGAGGATATTTTGCTTATTTTACAAATGTTAACAAGTTGGCTGTCTCTACCAATAGAAATAGATTCATTGTCAGTAAGCCCTTTTAGCATATTACAAAAGAGGGAGCTTTGACAAAATCCTGTTGTGCGATCGCCCTGATTTCTGCTTAAACTTACCGAGCACTCACCCTTCTCCAATTGCGCCAATATTGTACTATATTTAGGCAAATTTATCTGCGTTAAATTAAACAATTTACGCAAAGGAAGTAAGAAGGAAGAAGGAAGAGGAAAGGGGGCATTGGGAATAGGGAAGAGAAACAGTTTTGAGATTGCTTTTTTCCTTGCAAGACGGGGAGTGGAAGGAGTTAAGCCCTAGGAAAAATACTTACTCCACACTCAAAACTGCTAGCCAATTACCTATTAGTACATTGAGACATATTACTTTAGTTGCTGGAGCGCAGCCTCAGCTTTTTGTACACCATCATTGTTGCCTTGCTGGCGGTAAGTGTCGAGGGCTTGTTTAAAAGCTTCAATTGCTTCGGATTTGCGAGCGCGCGCTTTGAGTGCCGTACCCATATTGTAATAAGCTTCTGCCCGGTTTGGATCGAGTCCAATCACTCGCCTAAAAGTGGTAATTGCTCCTAAAAAATCTTGTTTTTTCAGTTGAATTTCCCCGATTCCTGCGTGTGCTTCCACTAAATTCGGTCGTACCGCAATAGCCCGCTGATAAGCTATAAGCGCTCCGTCGAAGTCGTTTTGATCCTGGAGAAGTTCGCCAATTTCTAGCTGCACTTCTGGATTCCGGGGCTCCAATTTTGCAGCTTCTTCAAAAGCTGCTAGCCCTTCGGAAGTATAGCCTGCCCGCAGCAAAGCAGTGCCTAATTTTAACTGGACACCTGCTTGTTTGGGAGCGAGTTCGGCTGCTTGTTGGAGCACGGTGACAGCACTGGCAAAACTTCCCTGCTGGATCAATACTAAACCCATTGAAGAATAAGCTTGCCAACTTTTTGGATCGAGGGCGATCGCCTCTTGGTATGCTTTAAAAGAACCGCTGTAATCTTTTTGCTGAAAGAGTACCACTCCCAGACCGATGCGGGCATTGACATTTTTGCGATCGAGCGCAGCGGCGCGGCGATAAGCTGTGGCGGCTGCGGGGTAGTTTTGTAAATTCGCCATAGCATATCCTAATGCGTATTGGAAGTCCGCATTGTTCGGTTCCAGACCGATCGCTTGTTGGTAAAATTCTACTGAGGCTTCATAGTTGCCTTGACGCGCTTCTAAATAGCCAATACCAGAAAAAATGCGCGGGTTTTCCGTATCTAAACGCGCAGCTTCCTGATAAATGGCGATCGCGCTACTGTAGTCTCCTACATCTACAAACTCGCGCCCTTGTCGCAGCAGAGCATCTAAATTTGAATCATTTTGAGGGTTGACTTGAACGACTGTTTCTGCTGAGAGCGCTATTTGCGGCGCTGTGACAGCGAATCCTGCTATTAGCAACGTAGTGAATACCAAGAGACTTTGTTTGTGCACGGCCATGTGTTTCAAAGAGTATGTGGAATGGAAGAGCGAGTTGCTGTCAGCTTGACAAGCTGACAACTGATGATTTACCAGGAATGTTTGAGTGGCGAGATGTAGTAAATCTACAGAACAAGACCCACTCAAAATTTTCGCGATTGAGGCCAACTGATGATTGTAACAACAACTGATATCATCCAAGGAGCAGAAATTCAATCTTACCTGGGAATTGTAACTGCTGAGGTTGTCTACGGCACCAATGCCCTGCGAGACTTCTTCGCGGGCATTCGCGACATCATCGGCGGGCGCACCGGCAGTTACGAGGAAGTGTTTCTCAAAGGACAGCGAGATGCCCTCGCGGAACTGGAAAAACGGGCCCAGCGCCTCGGCGCCAATGCCGTAATCGGGGTGGAAGTTGACACCGGCACGATTAATGTAGACTCCAGCGGGGCTTTGCTGCTGATTACTGCCGTTGGAACGGCTGTAAGATTGCGTTAAGCTGTATTTTCTGTATACGTCCGCATTTCCTGTATACATCCGGGAACTTTTCCAACGGGATAAAATAGTTATCACTCATGAGTCATCAGTCATCAGTCATTCGCTAATAGCGGGTGGCTGGGGGCGGATGACTTTTTCGTTTCTTTCTTCAGACATAGATACTGGTTATTTCCCCAGGCAGATATAGTTTTTATCAATCTCAGCCACAATCAATGCTTAAGTGAAAGATTGTTAAAAATTAAAGCAACTCTAAGAGGAAAGAAAAACCTATGTCATACGTAAATAGACCTGTAGATAACGTTGGTACCGAACCCGTGGTGGTAAATTCAGTGATGGAATACCACGATCGAGTACGTTGGGGCCCGATTTTTTCGGGTTTGGTAATTGCGATCGCCACACAACTGGTGTTAAGTGCATTGGGCGCTGCGATCGGCTTGAGCAGCATTGCTGGTTCAGGAGCTCCGCGCACTATTTCAGGAGACGTGGGTACCGGCGTCGGAATTTGGTCAATTATCAGTTTGTTAATTAGCTTGGCCGTTGGCGGTTGGGTAACTGCTCGTGCTTGCGGCCCGATGAACCGCAACACAGCGCTTTTGAACGGAGCAATTTTGTGGGCAACCACCTTAACAATCGGCTCTTGGCTGTTAGCAAATGGCGTGGCCGGCACTTTTGGCGTCATAGCTGCGAATGCGGGAGAAGCAATTAATCAAGCGCAGCAAAGCGGCGTCGATTTGCCGAACCAAGCGCCTAACGTAACTGCTCAGGATACTCGCAATATCGCTGGTAATGCTGCGAAAGCTGGTTGGTCATTTTTGTTCGGCTCGCTATTGGGTTTAGTTGCTTCGATGGTAGGAGCATCTGCAGGTGCACGCACTCCCCGGAATTACTCGTAAATGTTTCGTCAGACACGGAAAGTTCATATTCAGGAAAGCACTTTTTTTAAGGTGCTTTTTTGTTATTTTAATTTGGTTTCTCGTTCCCAGGTTGTACCGGGGAACGAGTATAAAAACGAGGAAAACGAGAGAAAGGTGCTGCTAGCGCACCCTATAAATTAAGCGCTGAAGTATTTGGCTGCTGGGTGATAGGTGATAATTGCGGTTGTTGATTGTTCGGGATAAAGTTGTTCGCTTTCATCCATGTACAGGTTGATACGATCGCACTTTAACAATTCCAGTTGCTTATACTGATCCGCCATATTCGGACAAGCAGGATAGCCGAAACTGTACCGCGAACCGCGATATCTTTGCGCCAGCATATCGCGAATGTTGTCCGGTTCCTCGCTACCAAATCCCAATTCCCGCCGAATTCGCGCGTGAGTCCATTCTGCTATTGCTTCCGCTGTCTGTACCGCTAATCCGTGAAAGTAGAGATAGTCGGTATATTGATTGTTAGCAAATAGCTTTTGCGCGTACTCTGTAGCAATTTCTCCCACTGTCGCTACTTGCATCGGAAATACATCGATTTTACCCGATTCTTTGGGCGCAAAGAAGTCGGCAATGCACAGCCGGCGCGCCGATTTTTGGCGGGGAAATGTGAATGTTGCAGCCACAGGCAAGATGCCTGTGCCACTCTCTGTTGCAGCCACAGGCATCTTGCCTGTGCCACTTTCTGTTGCAGCCACAGGCAAGATGCCTGTGCCACTTTCTTTTGTGGGGTGGGCATCTTGCCCGCCACTGATTATTGTTTGCCCGCCACTGATTATTGTTTGCCCGCCACTGATTATTGTTTGCCCGCCACTGATTATTGTTTGCCCGCCATTCATAATTTCCGGATCGTACAAATGCAAAGAATTACCTTCAGCTTGACAGGGAAAATACCCGTAAATTGCTTGCGGCTGCAGTAACTTTTCGGTGATAATTTTGTGTTTCCACTCTTCCAAGATGGGATAAACTTTCTCAGCTAAGAAAGCGTCGTATTCTTCCCGCGATTGGTCTTTGGGCTTGCGGAACTGCCACTGACCCGCAACTAAAGCTTGCAAATCTAAGTGCCAGAAAATCTCCTCAAATGGGATGTCTTCTCCCTGCAACAGTTTCGTTCCCCAGAAAGGAGGAGTCGGGCAATCGATATCTGCAGCAACTGCTTCGGATCGCCTAGTATCTATCACCACAGGAGTGTCTGCTTTCTTAGCCTCTTCTACAGAAATTTCTGGCGCCGCTTTAGCTTCTTTAACCGCCCCATTATCCTGCCCGATCTCATCTAAAAATCCTTGCAAATCTTCCCATTTTCCAGCAGATTTTGCTGGCATGAGTTTGTCCATAAAGTGCAAGTCAGAAAACGCATCTTTGCCATAAATTACTTTACCTTTATAAGTATTTTGGCAGTCTTCATGTACAAACTTGGGAGTCAAAGCCGCGCCGCCCAAAATTACCGGAACCGTGATTCCTTTCTGGTTGAACACTTCCAGATTTTCTTTCATAAATGCGGTGGATTTTACCAGCAAGCCACTCATGGCTATACAGTCGGCTTTGTGCTTTTCGTAGGCTTCGATGATATTATCAACCGACTGTTTAATTCCCAAGTTGATCACTCGGTAGCCGTTGTTTGATAGGATAATATCAACCAAGTTTTTGCCGATATCGTGAACGTCGCCTTTGACAGTAGCGATGATGAATGTGCCTTTGGCGTTGTCCCCGGATTCGGACTTTTCCATGTGCGGTTCTAGATAGGCAACTGCCGCTTTCATTGTTTCTGCTGACTGCAATACAAATGGCAGTTGCATTTGTCCCGAACCGAACAATTCTCCGACTACTTTCATCCCGTCTAGCAAGAAGGTATTGATAATGTGGAGGGGCGGATAGGTTTCTAATGCTTTGGCGAGTTGGATGTCGAGCCCAATGCGTTCGCCGTCGATGATGTGCTGCTTGAGGCGTTCTTCTACCGGGAGGCTTGCGTCTTCTGTACGATCGCGCTTGGTAGTTTTGCCCGCAAACACCGTTGTCAGGTCGCCCAAGGGGTCATAAACGCAAATTTCGCCGTCAAACTCCCGTTCGTCGTAAATCAGTTTACGGCAGATTTCTTGGTGTTTGGGGTCGATTTTCGCCAGGGGCAAAATCTTATTGGCGCTGACAATTGCCGAGTCCATCCCCGCTTGCATTGCTTCGTGCAAAAACATGGAATTCAAAACTTGCCGCGCCGCCGGATTCAAGCCGAAGGAGATGTTAGAAACTCCTAAAATTACGTGACAGCCTGGTAATTCTTGGCGAATGCGGCGGATGGATTCGATGGTGGCTTTGCCGTTTTTTCTGTCTTCTTCAATCCCGGTGGAAATGGGCAATGCTAGGGTGTCAAAAAAGATTTCTTGGGGGGGAATTCCGTAGGCGACGGCGGCGTTATAGGCGCGTTGGGCAATCGCAAATTTTTTGTCTGCGGTTCTCGCCATTCCGTCTTCATCAATCGTCCCGATAACTATGCCCGCGCCGTATTTTTTCGCCAACTCCAAAACTTGATAAAAACGCGGTTCTCCGTCTTCATAGTTAGTGGAATTCAGCAAACATTTGCCGCCCGCAACTTTTAAGCCTGCTTCCATCTTTTCCCATTCTGTGGAATCCAGCATTAAAGGGAGAGTTGCATTTGTCACAACGCGGGAGACTAATTCTTTCATGTCTCGCACGCCGTCGCGGCCGACATAATCCACGTTGACATCGAGAATGTGCGCGCCTTCTCGCACTTGTTCCCTAGCCATTGCTACTAAACCATCCCAGTCTTCGGCGTTTAGCAAATCGCGGCATTTTTTGGAACCGCTGGCGTTGAGTCTTTCGCCGACAATTAAGAAGGAATTCTCTTGTTCGTAGGGTTGGGCGGTGTAAATTGAAGCGGCGGAAGGTTCCCAAGTAATTTCGCGAATTTTGGGTTTAAGAGTTTTGCCAATTTCTGATAGTTCGCGAATGTGATCGTAGCGAGTGCCGCAGCAGCCACCGATGACTTGCACGCCTAAGTCTTCGACAAAGCGCATCAAGGCCATTTTTAATTCTATGGGCGTGAGTTTGTAGTGCGCGTGGCCGCCGATGTTTTCGGGTAAACCGGCGTTGGGAACGCAGGAAACGACGAAGGGTGAATGTTCGGAAAGGTATTTGACGTGTTCGGCCATGCGATCGGGCCCGGTGGCACAATTTAATCCTAAGATATCTATGGGGTACGGCTGCAAAATGGCTAGGGCGGCGCTGATGTCGGAACCGACTAACATTGTGCCGGTGGCTTCCATTGTGACTGATACCATTAACGGAATTCGCGCACCTTTTTTCTTAAATACTTCTTCAATGGCATTTAATGCTGATTTAATTTGCAGCACATCTTGACAAGTTTCGACAATAAATAAGTCAACGCCACCGTCATAAAGTCCTTCTGCTTGTTCGGCAAAAGCGGCGGTGAGTGTGTCGAAATCAATGTGTCCTAATGTTGGCAATTTGGTGCCTGGCCCGATCGATCCTGCGACAAATCTCGGTTTTTCTGCTGTGGAAAATTCGGCGGCGATACCCTTGGCGAGTTCGGCGGCAGTTTTGTTGAGATAATATGCTTTGTCTGCTAAATCATATTCGGCGAGAACGATGGAAGCCCCGCCAAAGGTGTCTGTTTCGATGACATCGGCCCCTGCTTCGAGGAATCCCCGGTGCACGTTGGCGACGGCTTCGGGTTTGGTGTGGACGAGATATTCGTTGCAGCCTTCGTATTCTTTGCCGCCAAAGTCTTCTGCGGTGAGGTTTTGGACTTGCAGGTTGGTTCCCATCGCGCCGTCGAAGACGATGACGGGGCGTGAGGGGTGGTGGAGTCGATCGAGGAATCTGCTATTCATAAGCGGTAAAAAAACGCAGGTGCTATATATTTACAATTTTATCTATTGTGCAATATTGTCAACATTTATGTGACTGTTGGCAAATGGTTAATTAGTGAAGGATTTAATGCGGCTGACAATAGTTCGTAGGCCGGGGCCGGGGCGTAGCCATCGTACCTGTTATTTTACCGATCGCCCTGGATTCTTGTCAAAATGCTGTTGTGGGTGAGGCTGCGGCGGGAAAATCGGCGAGTTGCAAGGGATTTTTTCGCTTAACTGCTGACGATTTTTGCGAAAATGCGATCGCCACAATTCAATGAGTTATATAGCAATCCTAAATGCCTCGTAAATTCTTACCCACCCCAACCCTCTCCGAACCCGCTGGGACTCCGTAATAAATTGACAAATGATGCGAGAATTGCTATATAACTAAAGCATTAAGATTTCTTTCTCATCCTTTTGTGAGACGCTATTTTAGGCAGTCGCTTAATTTCACTTTCGCCTCCTGGAACTTCTAGTTGTTTGATATTTTCTTCTACTTCTTCTATAATTTCTAAATCAACAGTCTCAACCTTGCCCCTGCTGATTTCTTTCTCTTCCTCAATCTCCTCCGCATTCAGTTGATTTGGGATTAACTGCACGTCTAGCCCAGAAGCTTGAACCGACAATTCTTCTATTTTTTCATTAATTTCAACTTCTCCAATCTCTTGCTCAATTTTCGCCGCCACTAAATCTTCCTCGCAAGCAGGAAAATCATCAATTTTTTGACTAATTTCAGTTTCTCTGATTTCCTTATCTACTAGCTGCATGGATAACTGCTGCTTTTCCCTTGACAATTCATCAACCTTAGTTCCAAGCATTCTAATCTGTTCGTTAAGAACGCGAATTTCTCGGTTTTGCTGCTGAATCATTTCTTCGGCATCAGCAATAGTTCGATTTCTCTCTAATATAACCTCATTTTTAGTTTCTAATTCCAAAGCGCTCATGGCCGCTTTAATTACATTATAAAAATGTGGCTTAGATACATCAACTTGTTTAGCATTATGACGACTTTTTCCCAAAAGTCCAATCTTTTGTCCTTGCTTAACAGCCAAAACAAAACCTTGATGATTTTTTATTTTTAATTCTTTGACAAAATCCACTTGAACTAAACTGCAAATATATTTGTGACAGTCAAAATAAAATTCTGCTTTCATCAAAAAGCACCCCTTTCTGCTACAGTCCCGCAGAATTATAGCATGAACAGAGTTTTTGCGGGAAATAAAAAGAAATAAATAATCGATCGCCCATTTGGGTCAAAACTAAATTTCATCATCAACAACATCTTCCGGCAACTCTACCACACCCGCAATCAACTTCCAACAAGGGTCATCTCCCTCCCAATCATCGGGCCGCCAAGGCATACTCAAACTCACTGTTACCAAACAAGCTTTTTGCGGTACATACCCCAATTCTAACTTTCTAATAAACACCGGATCTGTAATTGTTGCAGTCAATCTTTGACCATGCTGCGTGACAATAGATCCTTCCCATTTATTACCACCTTCAAATCTTTGACTTAGCTTTTTTACCGTAAATCTTACTGCTTTGACTAATTGCAAAGTTAGGCGATCGCCTTTTGGCAAAGACTGCATATACTCTACCGTAACATATCGCAAATCGTTGTGTAAAATATATGCTTGACTATTGCAATATTTCAACAAATATGCTGGCGGAACCTTCCCAACTTGCCGCCATTTTCCCGGTAAAACAGAAAGATTTTCACACTCAAACCCAAAGTCTGGCCCCGTCTTCGCCAGAGGAATTTCTAGAACATCTAACAACGCGGGTTCAAGTCTATTTATCTGCCGCATTTCTTTAGGAATCTGACCATCGGGTAAGTCAGAAACTGGACGCACCCACTTACCTTTAACCTCATTAATTCCGGCGATGCACCTGTCGCCGCGTTTCCAGGAATTAGCGAGACAAATTATCCGAGTCATTCGATTTTAGATTTTAGATTTTAGATTTTAGATTTTAGATTCATCCCACAATGATACAGTATTTTCCCTAAATTACAGATGATTAATGGTGACATTTTTCCACTTATCGCTGAGATATTCAGCAACTAAGCGGCGGTGACAATTATGAGGTTTTGGTTCGCTACAAAGCAGACACGCACAGTCCATAATATCCGATGAAACCTTGTGTTCAATTTGTCGATCGCCCATCAACTCCAAAAACTTCTGTTCATAAACATCCCAATCTCCCTTTTTCTTTTTATAATCATCCAAAATATCTTGAGTTGGCGCTAAATCCAGAATGTGAACGTACTCAATATTGCCAATGGTTCGCAAAAAATACTCTAAATCTTTCCGCTTAGCAAAACCCGCCAACTGCGACACATTATTCAGCCGCGTATCTATCACCCTGCGGACTCCCGCTTGCATCAAAATCCCAAAAAACTCCTCCGCACTTTTTTGAGTGAAACCAATTGTAAATAAATTAATTGCTTTCTTTTGTGACATAAGCGATGTCCAACCCGTGACGATAATAAGCTGTTTCTAAATCTACTATTTCCTCTTTAACTTGAGGCTCTAATTCAAACAAGCTTAGCTGAATTGGCTCATTATTTTTTTTGCCTTTGTTAAACTTGCTCAAAAGTCTTTCTTCTAAATGCTGGTGCGATTCTAAATTGCCATCGGAAAGAATGTGATGAATTTGTAAATTAAATTCTCTGAGTTTCTGGCAAACTAAAATAGTCCTATGACAAGTAATCGGGTCTTTTTCCGCACACATTAAACTGATTTTATAATTGGCTGCGCCTTGGATCAACCGCTGAATTCCTTCGGAAAATAGAGGAGTTGCTGCTATGCGATCGTATAAAGCTTTACCGCTAGTATCATAACAGCTTAAATCCTCTGGTCTCGCGCCCAACTCTTTGCCTAAAAAAACATATTGAATGCCAACACTTGACAGAGAAACTTTAATTTCGGATTTATTAAAATGAGGTAAATAGCGGCTAAAAGGATGCGATCGCACGTCCGCAACCGCCGTAATTCCGTGTTGTTGCAGCAGCAAAACAAACGCTTCAATACTCAGATTGGAGTGCCCGATCGTAAATAATTCCATTGCTTCGATCTTACTATTCCGTCTTTGCCTTGCGGATGAAAGTTTGTGTAGCCAAATTCTGGCAACTGGTAGACTTCAAGCTGTAGGTTTCTTTAGCAACTTTTGAATCACAAGTTGCACAGCCAGCAGCATCAAACCCAAAGATGCAAAAGCAAAAACACCCGCACCCAAAGCCACAATCCCCATAACTAAAGTTCTCACAGCCGCGCCAATATTAATCGCAGTCACATTGTCAGAATGAATCGGGGAATTTGCAAAAGTTTGGACGATCGACAAAGTTAGCGCGTACAAAGCAGCCGCAAACCCGCCCGCGATCAGCGAACCCATCACGCACCGCAAAATCGTCGGCGGCGTGGAAGATGCAGAGGTTGCATCTTCAGCCGAACTCAGAGGTTTAGAAGTAGAATTTGGATTAGTTAAATCAGTCATGGCGATTTTAGATTTTAGATTTTAGATTTTAGATTTCTGGTTAATTCACCAAAACTAAAATCGGTGTTGCATGACATATTATCAGTTCTTCGATCTCAATAGACTCTGCGAAAAGTTAGATTAATCTTTACCCTCGCCTGTTAGACAGGTTTAACGGGCGATGGCGATCGCACCCTCTTCGAGTTACACCCTCGAAATCGGCGGTTTCGTCTCGTTTCCCTGCGAAAAAATCTGAATTCCAGTATTGCTAAACGGTGCTACCCAAAAATCCAAATCTGGAGAAGCGATCGCACTTTTAACCCGTTCCACAACCTGCTGAGCCTGCTCTGAAGACTCCGCCAGCGCAAACACCGTCGGCCCGGAACCCGACATCATCGTTCCCAAAACCCCCGCCGACTCAAAAGCCTCCCGCAACTGCAACACCTGCGGGTACACAGGTAAAGCAACTTTTTCTAAATCGTTGTGCAGCAATTGACCAATTTTCGATCGATCTTTTTGGGCGATCGCCCCCACCATCGGGCCCGAATGCAGCCGTTGCCGACGGCACTCCAAATCTTCCGCTGCACAATAGGAACTACTGAACTGCTGGCGATAAGTTTGATACGCCCATGCCGTAGAAATACTGAGATTCCGGTACTTGGCCAACACCACAGAAAAGCCACCCAAATCAGGCAGCGGCGACAGTTTATCCCCGCGACCAGTTGCCAAAGCCGTACCTCCCGCAATGCAAAAAGGCACATCCGAACCCAAAGTTCCCCCCAACTCTTGCAACTCCGACTGAGTAAGTCCCAATTGCCACAGCAAATCCATCCCGACTAAAACCGCCGCCGCATTGGCCGAACCGCCGGCAAGCCCCGCCGCCACAGGAATCTGCTTGTGAATGGCAATCTCGACTCCGCCGTATTTCGCCAAAGCATCGGGGAATTGCTTCGCCAACAAATCGGCCGCCCGGTAGGCCAAGTTATTCTTATCAGGAGGGACTTGCGGGTGATCGCAGCGCACGCGAATCGTGTCCGTACCGATCGCGCGTAAGTCAATTCGATCGGCTAAATCTATGCTTTGAAGTACCATCGCCAGTTCGTGATATCCGTCGGGGCGATCGCCTATGATTTCCAGATACAGATTGATTTTTGCTGAAGCTAGCAGAGAATATGAACGCATAGGTGATTAAGCCGCAGGTGAAAGAAACCCCTGGTTGAAATTAATTGACACCAGTCAGAGTCCATTTTCTCACAACTCAAAGGAAATATTATGCAGGAAATGTGGAAAACTTTTTTTACTTCCGGGCCATTTATTCCTCACGGCCACTGCTATCTCTGGCATACCCCGTTAGTCTGGCTTCACCTTACCTCAGATTCTATCATTGCACTCGCGTATTTTTCGATTCCAATTACATTGGTTTATTTTATTTCCAAACGCGAAGATTTGCCATTTAATTGGATCTTTGCCCTGTTTGGAGCCTTTATCGTCGCCTGTGGCATCACTCACATATTTGAACTCTGGACACTTTGGCATCCTACCTATTGGCTTTCAGGAACAATGAAAGCAATTACTGCCCTTATTTCCTTTGCTACAGCCATACTTTTGGTAGACTTAATGCCTCAAGCCCTAGCACTTCCCAGTCCCGCACAGTTAGAATCCGCCAACAGACTCCTAGAAGCTGAAATTGTCGATCGCCAATTAGCCGAAGCTGCACTAAAAATAGCTAAAGAAGAATTAGAAATTCGAGTTGAGGAACGCACCGCAGAGTTAAAGACTCAAGCTCAACATTTAGCCTTGGCCAACCGACTCCTAGAAGCTGAAATTGTCGATCGCCAATTAGCCGAAGCTGCACTAAAAAAAGCTAAAGAAGAATTAGAAATTCGAGTTGAGGAACGCACCGCAGAGTTAAAGTCTCAAACTCAACAGCTCGAACAAGCCTTGTCTGAATTGAAGCAGGCTCAATCAAAGCTAATTCCTAGCGAAAAAATGTCATCTTTAGGGCAATTGGTCGCTGGGGTTGCTCATGAAATCAACAATCCGATTAACTTTATTTACGCGAATGTTACTCACGCTCGCGAGTATGCCGATAGTTTGCTAGAATTGGTGAATATCTATCAAAAACAGTATCCGAATCCCTTACCCACACTTAAAGAAAAACTCCAGTCTGTAGATTTAGATTTTATTATCTATGATCTACCAAAAATATTAATTTCTATGAAAAACGGGGCCGAGCGCATTCTCGGTATTGTCAAGTCGCTGCGAGTTTTTTCGCGCCATGACGAAGCCGATATGAAATTAGCCGATGTTCACGAAGGAATTGACAGCACACTGATGATTTTGCAAAGCAGATTGAATGCTAAGCCCGGTTTGGCGAATATTCAAGTTATCAAACAATATGGCAATTTACCCCGAATCGAGTGCTACCCCGGACAGCTAAATCAAGTGTTTATGAATATCCTGGCTAATGCTATTGATGCTTTAGAAGAGGACAGCCACAGCGAGTCGATTGCAGCCAATGAAGCTGATAGCCGCCTCATCAAAATTTCTACCCAACTTTCAGACAGTGAATTGGTAGAAATCCGAATTAGCAACAACGGGCCAGAAATAATCGAATCGGTGAAAAACCAGTTATTCAATCCATTTTTTACCACTAAACCAGTAGGCAAAGGCACGGGATTAGGATTATCTATTGGCTATCAAATTATCACAATAAGGCATAAAGGCGAATTGCAGTGTATTTCTGCACCGGGGAAAGGTGCAGAATTTATTATTCAAATTCCGATTAGCCTACAATAAGCCTTTAAAAATTTCCATAAAACCTAAATTCAACTATTAGTATTCAGACCAAAAAATACTTAAGAAATACCCCGATATCCGAATTATTTAAGCATTCGGGTATCTAACACAATCCTGAACTTCAAACCTCGCACATAAGATTATTGCTCAACTTTACCCATTGCTCCACGCTTAAATCTTCAGCGCGAGATTGAGGATTTATCTGTAACTCTTCTAGCAATTGAACGAGTTTATCTAAATCCACAGCCCCTTTCAAATTATTTCGCAGCATCTTGCGCTTGCTACCAAATCCCAACTTAACTAAATTCTCCAAATAGCGCGGATTAACCGCCGGAGTTTCTATCTGTCTGGGAAGCAGCCGCACCACGGCAGAATCGACTTTTGGCGGCGGAAAAAAGTCTTTAGACGGCACATCGCAAATTAACTCGCATTCTGCTAAATACTGCACCCGCACCGACAGCGCGCCAAAAGCTGTCGAACCCGGTTTAGCGTAAAGCCTTTGGGCCACTTCTTTCTGCACTAACAGCACGATCGCATCGAAGGGTTTAGCAGCAGGAACAGAGATTGTTCCCAGCAGTTTTTGCAGAATCGGGCCGGTAATATTATAAGGGATATTGGCAACAACTTTATTGGGATTTTGGAATTTGGGAAAGGCTGTTAGTTCAGCCTCTAAGTCCATTTCCAGGATGTCGCCTTGCAGCAATAAAAAATTGTCGGTTTTGCCGAGTTGTTTGGCTAGCTTGAGACACAAATCTCGATCGATCTCCACAGCAACAACAGACTCAGCCGCAGGTAGCAAGCGTCGAGTCAAAATCCCCGTGCCCGGCCCAATTTCCAGGACGCGATCGCCATCCAAAGAAGCCGCTTTCACAATCTTATCTAAGGCTTTCTCGCTTTTGAGCCAATGTTGAGCAAACTGTTTCCGGGGTCTGGTCGATCGCATTTTTTGAATTTTTGGAGAAATCTTAGCCTGTCATTCTATCACAGGTCTATATCTTTTCCTAACCTACGGTCATGTTTATTTTTGTTAACAGGGGTTGAATTAACCAAAAAACTTGGGCACTATAATAAGGACAAACGATAAAAAATAAATTTATTTCTTCCCAATTACCAACAGCACAACACGTAAGTCACGGAGACACGGATAGCTGTTTTTCCAAATAACCAATAACAAATATAGCAATTTTTGCAGGAGTCGTAATTTTTTTACCCCACCCCAACCCTCCCCTTATCAAGGGGAGGGAGTAAGAAATTTACAAATGATTTAGGATTGCTATAACCAATAACAAATAACCAACAACCAATTACCACTTCCCCAAAAATGAAATTCCAACGAGTATTTGGTACATTACCCAAAACCACAGCCAGCGCCCCCGGCCGAGTAAACCTGCTGGGCGAACACACAGACTACAACGATGGATTTGTACTTCCAACTGCGATTCCCCAGCGCACCACAGTACAAATCGGTTTCAGCAGCGACGATCGCCACCATTTTTATTCAGCAGAATATGACGAACTGATAAATTATTCAGACGACGATACCATACCGCAAAAATTTGTCACTTATATCTGTGGCTGCCTCAGACTTTTAGAAAAAGAAGGATACAAAATACCGCCAATAAATCTCTACATTACCTCGACTGTGCCGATCGGAGCCGGTTTGTCCAGCAGCGCCGCTTTAGAAATAGCAACCCTCAGAGGAGTGCGCGCCCTGCTGAACCTCCCCATAGACGACGTGCGCCTAGCTCAAATCGGACAGCTAGCCGAAATCCGATATGCCGGCTTGAACTGTGGGATCATGGATCAAATGGCGTCGAGTTTAGCAGACACCAACACCATGCTATTAATCGACACCCGCAGCCTCGAATGCCGCCCGATACCTTTTCCCGCAAACACAGAAATTTTAATAATTGACAGTGGCGAAAGCCACCAACTAGCAGCCGGAAGCGGCTACAACCAGCGGCGCGCCGAGTGTGAGGAATCCGCCCGGATATTGGGAGTTAAAGCTCTTAGGGATATAACCGATCCCCAAGCTGTCGAAGTATTACCGGAACCTCTGAGAAGACGAGCGCGCCACGTCGTTACCGAAAACAACCGCGTGCTAGAAGCAGTAAAATCTTTGTCAGCCAAACGTTTTGGCGAGTTAATGAATGCTTCCCACGCCAGTCAGCGCGACGACTACGAAGTTTCGGTGCCGGCAGTAGACACGCTGGCGGCCATCTTGCAGTCAATCCCCGGAGTCTTCGGCGCAAGGCTGACGGGCGGAGGTTTTGGCGGTGCTTGCGTAGCCTTGGTGGAGAGTGGGAAAGCGGGTGTTATTGCATCCGAGGCGATCGATCGCTACCAGCGCGCGGGTTATAGCGGCCGCGTTTTGGTTCCCGAAATTCCAGTTAATTCTTAACTCCAGAACTATCTCCCGGTAGGGAAGGCCACCGCACAGTCACGATTACCGAATCCTCCTCCGCAGACCAATAATGAGGCACTCCCGGCCGCCAGAGAGCATAATCTCCTTCGCGAGACAGCAAGATTTCTTGCTCTGGAAATTGCAGGCGAAACCGGCCTTTTACCAGGATAGAAAGCGTCGTGGCTTGTGCATTTACCGCCCACTGAGTCCTACAATCTCCGGCGGGGTGAGTGCCCCATTTTACCTCTAATACAGAAGTCGATCGCGGGTCATCTTCCGGCGTCATAAAGTGACCCGCAAACCAACCGCCCCGACTTGCACCTTCAGCGCCCGCATTTCCGAAAATCACTTGAGATGACATCAGCTAATCCGGTAAACAACAAATAGCTTGAGAGCACCAACTCTACGTTTTGTACTCAAGGACATCCCGCACGATCGCTCGTGTCGTAGGGACACTCCAAGAGTCCAGAGGTGTCAACTTAACGTACAACCGATAGTCCCACAGTCCGACAGGGGTTGAAACCCCTGCCTCAAAGCTAAAGTCGTCTGAAGACGACTAATGAGTTTTTCAGTCCTCT
>NZ_JAUBUY010000056.1:26578-39893 GCF_036705565.1 Microcoleus sp. AT8-B5 | reverse complement strand
AAGAATTGTTTTATAAAAAACAAATCATGCACAAATATGATTTTCTGTCAACTTAATTTAGATGCGTTTACCCTGATTTGCTTGCCCGGTTAAATCGGCTGCAACGTGATAATCTTTGTCTTGTTTAAAGATATCGTTGCGGAGGTAGCACCACAGAATTGTCGCCATGCCGTATTCGTGAGCGTGAGCAAAAGCTTGACTGACTTCTTGGATTTGTCGCGTAGATTCCGGGGAACCAAAATAAATTGTGGCTCCGACTGCTGTTGCTCCCAAATTCCAAGCTTGCTCCACTGAAGCAAACATTATTTGGTCGAATTGATTGGGATAAGTTAGCAATTCGTTGTGATTGAGCTTGACAATGAAAGGGATTTTGTGCGCGTATTTACGAGATACGCTTCCCAAAACTCCCAGGGTTGTCGCGACAGCATTGCAGCCAGCAGAGATTGCTAGTTTGATGATGTTTTCGCTGTCAAAATAAATGGGATTCGGTGCAAAAGAAGCGGCGGCAGAGTGTTCGATTCCTTGGTCTACTGGCAGGATGGATAAATAGCCGGTATTTGCCAAGCGTCCGCTAGAATAGAGTTGCTGAAGCGATCGCAAAACTTGAGGAGATCGATCGGTTTGAGCAAAAATGCGATCGACCCAATCCGGGCCCGGCAGGTGCAACAAATCTTTAGGAACTTTTGCTTGATGGGTGAGCAAGTCTTCGGCTTCGTCGCCCAGCCAAGACTCGATGGAATTGGGAACTGATAGTGTAGCTGTCATACAGATTTCCCTCTGAATTTCAATTACAGGCTGATGATTGCAGACATTAACCTTGCTGACTATTGTAACGAAAAAATCATATTTTCCATCCCCTCAACGATAGACCCAGTTTTTAACAAATTAGCGACAACAGCAGCTAGGACGCGCTACTCTATAATAAGCTGGCAGTTCAGCCGGATCGGCGCTGCCAGCGATCGCCGCTCGACTCACAACTTTGCCATCACAATGTCAAATACTTACTTCGATTCTGAAAACGCTCACAAATCCTTTGAGATGCCCGGTGCTCGGCCGCATTACAATCCGGATCGCCCTGGTCAAGTAGAGCATATTTTCCTCGACTTAGTGCTGAATATTCCCAAACAAAGCTTTCGTGGCACTTGCAGCATCCGCATCAATCCAGTCCGCAGCGGTATTGACAAATTAACCTTAGATGCTGTCAACCTGAATATTAAATCAGTAAAAGTCGGCGAAATTGAGCAAAATTTCGACAGCGATGGCGAAGTGCTGCAAATTCAACTACACGAACCAACAGAAGCTTACCAACCAATTACAATTGCGATCGACTACTGGGTCGAAAAACCCCAACGTGGCCTTTATTTCGTCGGCCCGGACAAACACTATCCAGACAAACCTACTCAAGTTTGGACTCAAGGCGAAGACGAAGATTCCCGTTTCTGGTTTCCCTGTTTCGACTATCCCGGACAGTTGGCAACTTCGGAAATTCGAGTGCAAGTGCCGAGACAACTTTTTGCTATTTCCAACGGCGAATTAATTAGTACAAAAAACGAAGGCGACGATAAAATTTATCACTGGTCCCAAACCCAGGTACACCCGACGTACTTAATGACCTTAGCAGTCGGAGATTTTGCCGAAATTAAAGACGAATGGAACGGCAAACCAGTTAATTATTACGTGGAAAGGAGCCGCGAAGCAGACGCTAAGCGCAGCATGGGCAAAACGCCTCAAATGATTGAATTCTTCTCTCAAGCATTTGGCTATCCTTACCCTTTTCCCAAATACGCTCAAGTCTGCGTCGATGATTTTATCTTCGGCGGTATGGAAAATACTTCCACAACTTTGCTGACAGATAGGTGCTTGTTAGACGAACGCGCCGCCCTCGACAATCGCGGTACTGAAAGCTTAGTCGCCCACGAACTAGCTCACCAATGGTTCGGCGATTTAGTAGTAATTAAACATTGGTCTCACGCTTGGCTGAAAGAAGGCATGGCTTCTTATTCCGAGGTGCTGTGGACTGACAAAGAATATGGCAAAGAAGACGCGGCTTACTATATGCTAAATGAAGCCCGCAATTATTTAGCTGAAGATAGTTCCCGCTACCGCCGCCCCATTGTTACTCACGTTTACCGCGAAGCAATCGAATTGTACGATCGCCATTTGTACGAAAAAGGTGCTTGCGTCTATCACATGATTCGTGCCGAGTTGGGCGACGAATTATTTTACAAAGCAATTCACACTTTTGTGCGGGATAACGCTCACAAAACTGTAGAAACCATCGATTTGCTCAGGGCGATAGAAAAGGCTACCGGTCGCAATCTCATGTTTTTGTTTGACCAGTACGTTTATCGCGGCGGTCATCCCGATTATAAAGTTGCTTATTCCTGGGATGGCGACAGCAAGTTAGCAAAAGTTACTGTCACCCAAACTCAGGTAAAAGATAGCAAGAATGGCAACAGCAACAGCAAAGATGTCTTTGACCTAAAAATCCCGATCGGCTTCGGTTACAAGCCAGAAAAAGAAGCAGACGATGACAGTTGGGCACGTTCAACCCCGAACCTAAAAACTTTCACAGTCCGAGTGCATGAGCGCGAGCAAAGCTTCTATTTCCCCCTAGAACAGAAGCCTGCATATATCAGTTTTGATGTCGGCAATAAATACTTAAAAACAGTTGTGTTAGAGTATGGAGTTGCGGAACTAAAAGCTCAGTTGCAGTTCGATCCAGACCCGGTTTCCCGGATTTACGCTGCCCAAGCTTTGGCGAAGAAGGGAGGGCTAGAAGCTGTGAAAACGCTGTCAGAAGTTCTCAAGAAAGAGCCGTTCTGGGCAGTACGGGCAGAAGTTGCCGGTCAGTTAGTTGAAATTAAACTCGACCAAGTTTTTGAAGGTTTAGTAAGTGGTTTAAAAGATAAAGATGCTCGTGTTCGTCGCGCTGTGGTGAATGCGCTGGGTAAAATTCAAACTCACGAAACTTATAAAGCGCTGAGATCGATCGTCGAAAAAGGGGACGACAGCTATTATGTAGAAGCAGCAGCAGCGACTGCTATTGGCGGAATCTCAGCAGCTAACCCCGACGAAAAACCAACCGACGAACAGGTACTCAAAGAGTTAAAATTGGTGCTCAAAGAGCGTCAGGGGTGGAATGAGGTAGTGCGATCGGGTGCGATATCCGGTTTGGCGCAGATGAAAACTTCTGAAGATGCGCTGAATTTAATTTTGAAATACACAGCCGCCGGTACTCCGCAAGCTTTGCGCTTGGCTGCAATTCGCTCTTTGGGCACAATTTCGACTGGTCAAACGAAGGTCAATTTAGAACGGATTTTGCAGCGATTGGCAGAATTATCTAAAGAGACGTTTTTCTTGACTCAAGTCTCTGTAGTAGTGGGATTGGGACAAATGCAAACTCGCAAAGCAATTCGCATTTTGCGTTCTTTAGCTGACCAAACTCCCGATGGCCGCGTCCGCCGCATGGCTGATGAAGCTGTGCAAAGAGTGCAGAAAAATGCTGGTTCTGATGCAGCGGTAAAGCAGTTGCGGGAGGAATTAGACCAGGTGAAAAAGGAGAATCAAGATTTGAGGAGTCGGATGGAAAATTTGGAGGCTAAGGCGAAGAAAGATTAGGCGTAAAATCCTACCGACGCAGATAAAGGCAGATATTGGCGATCGGCTTTTATCTGCTTGTCGGTAGAGGATTTGGCGAATTTATTATAATAATATTATTGTTCAGTGGGAGTGCAGGGGAATTTCCTATTTTCGACAGACAGGAAAAGCCAAATATGTTTATTATCCAATTTATTGCTGTCTCAACTTGGGAAGTGTAGAAAATCAGGCGTGCAGTTTTTATTGTTTAGTTGGCAGCTATTAATCGGAGTTATGCACGGGTGGCGAGAAACCGGGTTTTTTACGAAAATCCTGCGCTGTAGCCCGGAGAGTCGGCAAAAAACCCGGTTTCTTTAGTCCTATGTCAATCAAGTTGCAGCAGATTTTGCAGCCAGAAATATTGCAGAAATCATGAGTATAAAAATCGCTTTACTGGTCGATCAATCAGGGGTAATTCCCTATCGCATTCAAGACGGACAAATAGAAGTAATGCTGATTACTTCTTCTGCTAGCAAGCGCTGGGTGATTCCCAAAGGATTAATTGAACCTGACATGACTCCCCAAGATTCTGCTGCCAAGGAAGCTTGGGAAGAAGCAGGTTTGTTGGGTAAAGTCTTCCCGGATTTGCTGGGAACTTACGAGTATCAAAAGTCCGGCTATACTTGTCAGGTAGAAGTATTTTTAATGCAAGTGCAAGCAGTTCTAGAAATTTGGCCGGAAGCTAGCAAGAGAAAGCGGCAGTGGGTAAGTATTCCTAAAGCAATTAAGCGGGTTAATGAACCGGAACTCAAACTCATTTTGGCGGATTTGCCGAATCGGTTCTGGTGAAGAGTCATCGGTAAGAGCGGGTTTACCAATACTTTGGTTTTCAACCATAAATTCGGGTGAACCCGCTAAAAGAACAAAATGACTGAAGACTATATGCTTTATGATTCTGGAGATGCGATCGCCCGGAGCCATCTCCTCTGATGACCCACCTTAACCCGATTAAAATTCTCTCCCTCAATGACCTGCGCGAGAACAAGCCCGAACGTCCAGGCTGGTCACTCACCTTCGGAGCCATCTGTGCAGATGCCGCCGCCGTTTGCCTCGACGATGGAGGACACTCTATCCCTGTGAAGCTGACAATCGAGGGGATTCAACCCTGTGAAATCCAAATTCAATGGGATGCGATCGATGATACCATCCGTCGCTTCAATGCCGATCGAGAAGTTGCCACTGAATATGGAGCCTACGGTATCGCGGCGTTGATCATGCCTCACCTCACTGGACTCACCATCATCGAACGTTCTGTCAAAGGTAAAGGGTTAGGTTTTGACTTTTGGCTGGGTTCGCTCGAAGATCCAGGCACGCTATTTCAGCGCAAAGCCCGCTTAGAAGTCTCCGGCATTCGTAAAGGTTCTGACAGCATTATTCAAGCCAGAGTTAACATAAAATTAGAACAAATCCGCCCTTCAGATGACGTAGCTCCTGGCTATGTATCTGTAATTGAGTTCGGTACTCCCAAAGCACGGATCGTCAAAAAATGCAGACCGTAGAAGCCCTTCACCATGAAGCAATGGAACTGGTCGATCGAGCAGTTTTCGCCCGTCAGTGCGGTGATATCGACCAAGTGACTGCACTCACCAGAGCCGCCTTTGCGAAAGAACGGGCGGCAGCGGATTTAGTAGCAAACGAGTGGGATTTTGAGCCTACTCGTTCTATACTGCATCGGAGCGCCGCCGTACTTGCCATTGAGTGTGCCCAACTCCGGCAAGCAGAACGGCTGATTGGACGCGCCCTCGCAGGCAACCCTCCCACGGACATTGCGGATGAACTGCGTGACCTGCTTATAGAAGAAATTTACTCGCAGCGTCAAGCGATTGGAGCTTAATTTATTTAAGCGTTAGCTGACAGAAAAGGAATACTTTCGGCTAAGTTATCCTTAACTTCAATTCCCTGTTTTCTCGCCCAAAACTGGCTCAAAAAGTGAATTTGCCGCAAGCCCACAACTAAATTTAAACCTGGTACAAAAATCCACCAAACTGTTAGCGGTTCTTTGATTCCTTCTTGGCGGTACAATTCGTTAACTGTCTTGTAAAGTTTGAACTGCACGATGTAAATCCAAGCAATACCCAGCAAGGAAAACCAACCAAACCATCCGGGAACGTCAGGGTCGAATATTCGCAAAGCTTGGGGGACGGCTACTCCTAAAACAAAGGGAAGCAAGCAAAGGGTTCCCGACCAACCGCTGCCGTTATAGCGACGCAATTCTTCTTGAATAATCCATTTGTACCATCCGTAATATAGCAGCAAGCTGACTCCAGACAGCAAAATTACTCGCCACAAAGAGCGCGGTTTACCTAAAGGTTTGTCGGACATATTTAGATGTAAGATATGAATTGCTATCTTGATTATATTAACATTTGTTAATTATTGCAAAATCATTTCTCGAATCGATCGCGCTGTTGCAGGGGCCAGCAGAACACCGTTGCGATAGTGGCCGCTGGCGATGAGAACGCGATCGTTACCGGGAAGCGTTTCGATAATTGGGGCCGGCCGCCCTTCCGGCCGCGGGCGCAATCCCGACCATTTCCTGATGATTGAGGCGAATTCTAAGGCCGGACAAAGGGATGTCGCCCTCGCCATCACTTGCGCCAACATATCAGCATTCGCCTGAATTTCCCCGCCATTTTCGGAAAACTCCACCGTCGCCCCCACCCAATATTCCTGATTTTCCACAGGCACAATGTGAACGTCATCGCAAGAAATTACCGGGCTAAAATCTGGGTTTCCTACAGGATTGGGCGTCAGCAAATGCAGCGCTTGTCCCAACACCGGGCGAATGTCAACCAACTGATTTAACGATGCAGTCACAGCAGCAGAACCCAAACCAGCCGCCACAATTAGTCGATCGAAATTTTCAGCAACAGGCAAGATGCCTGTTCCACAAGACTTATTGACAGTAATGGAAGATGGGAGTTGAATCTCAGACACCTGAGAATCCAACTCAGTAATGCCTTGAACTTCCACTCCAAACTCAAAATTAACTCCTTTGAGTTTAGCAGCCTCAACCAAAGCCAAAGTTAGCGCCGTCGGATCGACTTGCCGGTCTTGAGGCGAATAAATCGCAGCAATAATGTTATCCTTTACAGCAAGATGAGGGCAGCGATCGCGCACTCGTTCCCGATCCCAAAGTTCCAATTGCCAACCTTGAGACTCGCGAGTTCCTATCAATTTTTCCCATTTACTTAAATCCTCTCCCTCCGAACACAGCATTAAAATTCCTTGTTTGTTAAAAGGAATTTTTCGCCCCGTAACTGCTTCCAATTCTGGAATCAAAGTTTCGTAGCGCTGAAGGCTGGTTTCCCTCAACTGCCAATTTCTGCCCTTAGTTTTGTGGCTGATAACTCCCATCAAAACACCGAGTGCCGCGCCAGTAGAACCTTCAGCAGGCGGCTGTTTGTCGAACACAGTAACTTTCAGTTCGGGAAATTGACTTAGTTCAAAGGCGATCGAAGCCCCAACAATACCGCAACCAATAATTGCAACACGAACCATTCAATTTTAGATTTTAGATTTTAGATTTTAGATTAACTGCTTCCTAGGTTTTGTCCATATAAACCTGTTTCGGACGGGCAAGATGCCCGCCCCACAAGAAAACTGATTGTTTTTTTGTGGAACAGGCATCTTGCCTGTTCTTGAGAATGATACCCGCACAAGAAAACTGATTGTTTCTTTGTGGAACAGACATCTTGCCTGTTCTTGAGAATGATACCCGCACAAGAAAACTGATTGTTTCTTTGTGGAACAGGCATCTTGCCTGTTCTGGATGCCAGATGTGAGTTAAGGCTAATTAAGCTTTAGGAATTAACTGCAAGAAGGCATCGAAATCACTGACAGCTTTTTGATAGCTGGCCGTGACTTTTGCATAGTCAAGGTCTTTAGCAGCAAGATCGATGTTAACCAAATCGGCAAACAAACTCTTGGTCAAATCAACAGCTTGTTGTTGAGAACTAGGCAACAAACTCGCAGAAACGGTTTTCATGGTGTTCCGCAAGTCGCCTAGAGGCCCGTGAATGTAAGTTCTGGTATCAACCCAATTCCGTTTTTGAATTAGGGTGCCCAATTTGTCCATGCGCGATCGGAAATCTGTCAGGGTAGGAACATAGCGCTCTATTTGCTGGATTTGCGCTGCTGTGTAAGTCGTTGGAACTTTTGCTTCGACACTGCTGCAACTAACCAGAAATGCCATCAAAAACGCCATCATCAAGGCAAAAATTGAACGGGGACGAGTCATGTCGATTTTAGATTTTAGATTTTAGATTTTAGATTGCTCGTTGCGAGCGGGCACAGGGCGGGTACGGGGTTGCTCGTGTTCGTTCCAAGGCTCTGCCTGAAAACGCAGATGCTTTGGCTCTGCTTCGCTGACCCAGCACCGAGAGTTATGTACAAAATATTATTTTACCTCCTGGCGGCGCAGAAAAGTGATCACAGCATCGCCAACTTTTTCTGACCAATGTTCTTGAGGATAATGCCCCGCTTGTTCCAGTGTGACTAACTCTGCATTTTGCAGGGAACCGACTAGCTTTTTAGCAGGTTCAACACTCAGCCAAGGATCTGTCAAACCCCAGACAAATAAAGTTGGTCTAGTCCATCCTTTCAAGCCGGATTCAATTTCTGCCATTGACTGCGGCAATTGAATATTGCGGACTGTATTCATCAGCGATCGACCTGCATCCGAACTCTTCAAAAACGGGCGGCGGTAAACATCTAAATCTTTGTCTGATATTGTCTGACCGCTGCCACCTTCGAGAGTTCTGTCAACCAAAAGCGGGTCTTGCGTCATCATGTCGCCAATAAAAGGCAGCCCCAACTGCTGCATTTTCCAAGGCAATTTTATATTTCCTGAAACTGGTGTATTGATAACGGCTAGACGCTCAATTTTATCGGGATTGCGTAAAGCGTATTGAATGCCGGCTGAAGCTAAAAATCCTTGGACAACGAGGTAAAATCGGTCTAATTCTAGAGCTTGAATAAAGCCTGTGAGGGCGTCAACAAAAGCATCGGGAGTGTAGGCAAAGTCGCGCTTGTCTGGTTTTGTCGATCGCCCGTAACCCACCCAATCTGGGGCGATCGATCTAAATCCGCTTGCCGCCAAATCCGGCATCATTACAGTCCAGGTAAAACTCTGGGACGGCAAACCGTGCAGCAGCAGTACGGGGGGTTTACCAGTTTCGTTAACCGGATTTGTTTCCCGATAAAACCATTGCAGCGGGCCTACTTCAACTATTTTCTCATCAATTGACATTATTTTACTGGTTATTTATCAAACAATAAGGCGGGGATTCCCCGCCCTACTTACCTAATAGTTGGGTGTGCACATAGTACCTTACCCAACTAATTACAGCCGCGTTTAGAAATTCATTTCAGCAGCTTGAACTTTTTCGACCTGTTTCTTCTTGAGAACCAGCATAATTTGAGCCAGCATGGTCAAAGCTACGAAAGCCATCAATCCTTTAACGCGATCGGCACTTTGCAGCACGATCTCCACGTCTTTTTGACCGAAGCCGCCCACATTAGGATTGTTCGTCAAAAGTTCGCCTGCTGCAACTGTTTGTCCTTCGGTAACAATCAGTTCTGGGCCTGCGGGAATCGTATCAACAACGGCTGCACCTTCTGCAGGTTGAATGGTCACTTCATAACCGCCAGCTTCCGGTTGAGCAATCTTAGAAATGCTGCCAGCTACCGAAGCATTGTAAACTGTATTATTGCTCTTTTCGCCAGTAGGATAAACCTGACCGCGGCCGCGGTTGCCACCCACATAAATTTGGTATTTGCCGTAGTGAACGGACTTGTCAGTTGCCGGATTCGGCGACAAAACTGGGAATACCAATTCTTTGTACTGTTCTCCCGGTACTGGGCCGACTAAAACAATATTTTCTTGGGTTTCGCTGTAAGGTTGGAAGTAAAGATCGCCGACTTTTTCCTTCATTTCTTCGGGAATTCTGTCAGCGGGAGCAATCTTGAAACCTTCGGGCAACATCACAACTGCGCCGACATTCAAGCCACCTTTGCTGCCGTCGCCGACAACTTGTTGCACGCTAGTATCGTAGGGAATCTTGACAATAGCTTCAAAAACAGTGTCAGGCAAAACAGATTGCGGTACTTCAACTTGAGTCGGTTTTGCACCGAGGTGACAGTTAGCGCAAACAATGCGACCTGTTGCTTCGCGGGGAGTAGCGGGTGCTGTTTGCTGTGCCCAGAAAGGGTAAGCAAATGCTGCTTGGGGAAGTGCGATGTCGCTGGTTAGGAAAAATCCTGCGGCTGCGATCGCAATTAAGGCTGTTTTCGCGATCGTCCTGGCACTGCGGCGAAATATCGCAGATAAATTAGTTTGTGGCATTAGAGTATTCAATCTCAAAGGTCAGACAATGCGTGAATTTTAGATTTTGAATTTTGGATTTTGGATTTCGGATTATTAGACTGTTTTAGGGATGCAATTATCTTGGATTTTCACCGCTGACCCCAATCTAAAATCTAAAATCTAAAATCCAAAATTGTTTAAGACCACCAAGGTGCTTCGCCGGTGCGGAAATCAGTTTCTGTCCAAGTTGTAAAAGCGATTTTGTCATCTGCGACAGTGGCGTGGGCCAGGGCCAGAGACAAAGGCGCGGGGCCGCGCACCACTTTGCCCTCATTGTTGTATTGAGAACCGTGGCAAGGACAGATAAACTTGTTTTCGCTAACATTCCAAGGCACGACGCAACCCAAGTGAGTGCAGACTGCATTGATGCCGTAGTCGGCGATAGATAAGTCTTCTTTCACCACAACATAGGTGGGGTCGCCTTTGAGACCTTGGGCTAAGCTGCGATCGCCCGCAGGGTGCGAAGCCAAATATTCGCTAACGATGATGTCGTTACCCAAAGCATCTTTAGCTGTCACTCCGCCACCAACTGCCCCACTCGCTGGAGGAACAAAATATTGGACAACGGGATAGAGTGCGCCCAGTGCCACACCTGTGACTGTACCGAACGTCAGCAAATTCATAAATTGGCGACGCCCCATATCGGGGACATCGGGATTTCCAGCAGAAGATTGAGCCATGACCTGCCTTTACGGTTTTAAGTTACGTTTGTTTGTTAGCTGGAGCGCGAACCTTTACGTGCAGACAACTGGGATAATTGCCGTTAATCTGCTCGCACAAATTTTAGGCAACGAAAATTCCTTTTAAGAATGCGCCTTCCAGCCTTTATTAGAGTATTATTACATTTTTTGAACTTTGTCTTTTATTGTTTAATGGATTAACTCAGGAGCAACCATGACGGGCCAGGATTTACACCAGCTACTGCTAGAAAAATGGGGAAAGTCTTACGATATCAGATTGCGGCGAACGCGGGGCAAGATTTTTGTGCAAGTTATGTGGAAATATCTAGAACAGGCATCTTTTCCGATGACGGAGGCTGATTATTTTGAGCATTTGGATGCGGTGGCCAATTACCTCAACGGCTGGGGGAGTACAGAACAGGTGAGAGAATATATCGTAACTACTCGCGATCGCCCGCGCTTGGGTAAAGCTGTCAGCGTTCCTCTAGATTTGGGTGAAAGAGCCTCGGAGTGGTTGCTAGACGAGTTTTGAATCACTCAGTAGATTTTAGATTTGAGATTGACCTTCATCATCCAGGATACCCGCCACGTGATTCATTCCAACGCGCAGACTCAGGATCGAGAAATAAAAAACCTGTATCCGATGAAACTTGCCGAACGTATTTATCTCGCGCAAGTCAATGCTTCAATTCTAAAATCTAAAATCTAAAATCTAAAATCGCGCAATCGATTGACTCCACAGCCGGGCTCTGGGGGAGTTCCCTAAAGTTTTGTGTCGCGCCGCGGCTGGATGAGTTGAGCCCAAAGTCCCGAAAATCGATCGGCGAGCTTGTCATACGACTTGCCGCTGGTGAGAAACTAAGCTGTGGCGCATCTAATTTGCACAGTTGTTTTGATTCAAAGTCTTGTGTGGCGGGCTTTGCTGCGCGCGCCCTGCTGTGGGATTTAAATGCCGCAACAGCTTGTGGGGCTTTTTAGGGGCTTTTTAAATTTTGGGCGATCGTCCTTCATGCTTACCAAAATCATCCGAACCAATTTCTGTCAACAATTTCACCTACAATGAGTGTCAGATATCTTGTGAAATTTAGGAGAATGTTGTAATGGGTGTTGCACTGGGAATGGTTGAAGTCTTAGGATTTCCCGCTGCAGTAGAAGTTGCGGACTCAATGGTGAAAGCAGCCCGTGTTACTTTAGTTCGCTATGAGAAAATAACCCGCGCCTACTGGACAATTATAGTGCGAGGAGATGTCTCTGAAGTGCAAGCAGCCGTTGCTGCTGGAATTGAATCAGTTAAAAAGGTCGATGGCGGAAAGTTGCTATCGTATCACATAATTGCTCGTCCCCACGAGAATCTGGATTACATTTTGCCGATCGGCTACACTCCTGAAGTCGAACAGTTCCGAATGTAGTCAGTCGATTTTAGATTTTAGATTTTAGATTTTAGATTTTAGATTTACTTTTGTATTGAATCTGAGAGCTTGAAACTTAGTCTAAAATTTTGGGTGTTCCACTCCTTAAGTCGCGGGATTTTACCTGCTTTTACGCGGGGTCAAAGTTTTGACAAAACTTTGGTGTGGAATTTTAACTTTTAGTAATTATAGAGGCGCGGGCGATCGCGTCTCTATATTTTTTTGCTGAGAGTCGATCGATCTTTCGGTGGAGTTTTTACCGCCCTAAAAGCTTTACCAAACCAACCCCGCCAAAATACAAGCTCAGCACCGCACCTCCTAAAAGACTTTGCGTTAAAGGATCGGTAGAAGGCGTTAAAACCGCTCCCAAAACTGCCGCTCCCAAGACTACATACCGCCAGCCGGAAAGCATTTGGTTGGAAGAAAATATGCCCAAAACACCGAGCAATACTTGGAGAATCGGGATTTGAAAAGCTAAGCCGGTGCTGAACATTAACAGCAGCACAAATTTAAAGTATTTGTCGATCGACCACAACTGCTCTACAACATCAGCCCCATAGGTAACAAAGAAGTTGAGCGCCGCCGGAATCAGAGCAATGTAAGCAAAGACTAAACCGCCCAAAAATAGGAAACTCGAACCGAAAAACACAGGCCCCAGCAACCTGCGTTCTTTGCGAGTCAAGCCGGGGAGAACAAACAGCGCTATCTGGTAAAAAATAAACGGACTGGCGATGAGCAAACCGCTGTATCCGGCTACTTCAATAGAAACAAAGAAATACTCGCCGGGAGCTAGTTGCAGAAACTTGACGGGCCCGGCCGGTACTTCGAGCAGTTGCACGATAGGTTTAACTGTGAAAAAGCAACCGATTACAGCGATTACTACTGCAATTAGCGAGTAAAAAAGTCGCTGACGCAATTCTTCTAAATGCTCGAATAAAGACATTTCAACTTCGTCGGGAAGTTCATCGAGATATTCATTTTCTAGGTTGCGGGAACCCAGAAAACTGTCGGCGATTAGTGCAATGTTATTTTCCGGGATAACTGCTTTTTCTTCTAAGTTACTCACACCCTCGAAATCATCGGCGATGGATGCAATGCTATTTTTAGCTCTAACTTTTTGATCTTCTAAGTTACTGACATCCACTAAATCATCGGCGATGGGTGCAATGCTATTTTCCTCGCTAACTGCTTCGTCTTCTAAGTTACTGACAGCCTCTAAA
>NZ_JAUBUY010000056.1:0-26478 GCF_036705565.1 Microcoleus sp. AT8-B5 | reverse complement strand
TATTTTCCTCGCTAACTGCTTCGTCTTCTAAGTTACTGACAGCCTCTAAATCATCGGCGATGGGTGCAATGCTATTTCCCTCGCTAACTTGTTCTAGGTTGTTGTCGGAACCTTGTTCGGATGTCTCCAAGTCTGAGGGCACAGTCATAGGAAATTGGTAATTGGTAAGGGGTATTGGGAAGAGGAAAGGGGTAATTGGAAAGTGGTAATTAATTGGAAATTGGAAATTGAGAATAGTTATTTCATAATTGCTCCGACTTCCTTCTTCATTCTTTATTCTGACATCAGCAGTAGAAGGAACGATCGATAATTAATCCGTGTATCCATGTCAAAATCCGTGTCGTGCCTTCTTTATTCAATCACGATCGCAATTTTGCCGATCGCGCGGCCCGTTTCGCTGTAAGCGTGGGCTGCTGCTACTTCTTGTAAGCTGTAAGTGCGATCGACAATCGGCTCCACTTTATCGGATTCTATTAACTCCCGCAAAGCCCCTAAATCGCTGGTGTTGGCATTGGCGACAATTAATTTAGCTTTTTTACCCGATATAAACCAGCTTGTTAACATCGGTGCGAAATTGTCTAAAATCGGCAAAGTCGAGATATAAACTCCCTCTGGTTGCAGCACTTTTTCGCATTCAGCAAAGGTTCTTGTCCCCACCGCATCTAAAATTATATCATATTTTTCTGGCTGTTGAGTAAAGTCAACTTCCGCGTAATCGACAACAAAATCCGCTCCCAAACTCTTGACAAATTCTCTATTTTTAGCACTGCAAACTCCCGTTACTTCCGCGTTCATTGCTTTCGCAACTTGCACGGCAAAAGTGCCAACTCCGCCGGAAGCGCCGTTAATCAATACTTTGTTTCCTGATTGAATTACACCCAAATCCCTGAGCGATTGCAAAGCAGTTAAACCTGCGATCGGTACTCCTGCTGCTTCTGCATGAGTGATGTTTTTCGGTTTAATTGCTGCATCGGATTCTGGCACGACAGCGTATTCGGCGCAAGCACCCCCATTGATGGGATTTAAGAAAGTATAAACTTCATCTCCGGGTTGAAATTTGGTGACTTCCCCGCCGACTTCCACGACAACTCCCGATATGTCAGAACCGACTATTCGAGGAAAGTTAAATCCTGTTAATAGTTGCAGGTGTCCTTTCCGGATTTTCCAGTCTACGGGATTGACGCTGCTAGCGCGAACTCGCACTAACAATTCGTTGGATTTGGCGATCGGCTTGGACAATTCTCGGTACTGCAATTCCTCGGCTGAACCGTAGCGATCGAACGCAACTGCTTTCATGGCAAATTTTCCGGTTTATTTCCAATAGAAGATTCAATCCTTTACAATTACAGCACATTCGATCTAAATCTGACACAGCAAATTGAGCTAGCCTTGTAGCAGCGGGCGATCGACTCTTGGATGTCTCCAGACAAGGGGCAGGCGTGAGGCAATGGGCCCGCTGGCGATCGTGCGATCGCTAGAGATTAAAGTTAATAGGGACAGGGCGGGCGATCCCATAACCTTGAGCATAATCTACTCCAATCTCCCGCAATTTTTCTAAGATAGTCTCATCTTCGACAAACTCAGCTATAGTTTCGAGATTCATCGCATGGGCAATACCATTAAACCCTTCAACGAGCGCTTGAGAAATCAAATTATGACTAATATTTTTGACAAAAGCACCATCAATTTTTAGATAATCCACTGGTAAATTCATTAGATAAGCAAAGGAACTCAACCCACTGCCAAAATCATCTAAAGCAAAGCAACAGCCAATCTTTTTGAGTTCGCCCATGAAATATCTGGCTTGCTCAAAGTTTGCGATCGCTGCCGTTTCCGTGATTTCAAAACCAATGGTTTGTGGGGGAACTTTGTAACGAGAAAATTGTTCTATTAAAAACCTCATAAACTGATTGTTACTAATGCTAGCCCCAGAGAGGTTTATCGTATACAAGCCTTGAGAAAGAACATCTTTCTCCGGCAATTTGTGATAATTAGAGAATAAAGTTTCGATTACCCAACAATCTATCTCTGTTATCAATCCGTAACGCTCAGCGGCGGGAATAAACTCATTAGGAGATACTATTTTTCCATTTTCGTCCAGCATTCTGAGCAAAATCTCATAATGCTCTACTAATGGTTTAGAAGTAATAGAGACAATCTTTTGGTAGTAGAGACAAAAACGATTTGTTTCCAGCGCCTGGGTAATTTTGGAAATCAACTGTCTCTCACCACGTTGTTTAATTAGCTCGCTATCATCTAGACTATAAATATGAACACAGTTGCGGCCTCTGGCTTTGGCGGCATAACAAGCTGCATCAGCCGCTCCCAGAAGCTCCATCAAATTTTGGCTGGTTTGGTCAATAGCAACAACTCCAATGCTGACTCCGATGATAAAGGTTTGGCCATTCCAAATAAACCGAAACTGATGCACTAGGTTTTTGAGGTTTTCCGCAATTTGAGTTGCTTGAGAGAGCGAACATTGAGTGAGCAAAATACCAAATTCATCACCTCCCAAGCGAGCCAGCATATCATGAGCACGGACTCCCTGTTGAATAAGCGCGGTGATTTGGCGCAGTAGCTCATCGCCAGCAATATGACCTACGGTATCGTTAACGACTTTGAATTGATCTAAATCTAAATAACAGAGAGCGTGCTGGTGATTGCTATGTTTAACAGAGGCGATCGCATCAACTAGGTGCTGCTCAAATCTTCGACGGTTGATTAACCCCGTCAGGGCATCGTGATTCTCTTCCCAAGAGAGTTGACGGGTGAGATAGCGCGATTCCGTAACATCATGAAAGACCATGACTGCCCCGATAATTTGACCTTGGCGGTCTCGAATCGGTGCTGCCGAGTCAGCAATTGGATACTCGGTTCCATCATGGGCAATCAGAATAGTATTGCTAGCTAAGGTCACAATTCGCTCTTCTAATAGAGCCTTGTTTATAGGATTCTCTACTGGCTCTCGCGTTACTTGATCGACAATTAGAAAGACTGTCGAGAAATGAACTCCTTGAACCTCATGATTTTTCCAGCCTGTCAGTCGCTCAGCTATAGGGTTGAAATATCTCACATTACCTTGGGCATCAGTAGTAATAACCCCATCGCCAATGGATTGCAGTGTCACTTGAGCCAATTCCTTTTCGGCAAAGAGAGACTCTTCGAGACGTTGCCGTTCTTCAATTTCTATCAAGAGACGTAAATTCTGCTGTTGGAGTTTTTGTTGCAGCCTTCCGATAGTTAGGTGGGTTTCGACACGAGCTAATACTTCTTCGACTTGAAATGGTTTAGAAATATAATCAACTCCTCCAGCAGCCAGCCCTTGCACCTTATTAAAAGTTTCATTGAGCGCACTCAAAAAAATTATTGGAATCTCTGCGGTGCGCTCGTCAGATTTTAATTGTCTGCAAACTTCATAGCCATCTTGATCGGGCAACTTAATATCTAGTAAGATTAACTCCGTCGATGGCGATTGGGCGGCTCTGAGCGCCATTGCACCTGTCGTGGCACTACGAACTTTATAACCCTCTGCCCTCAAAGTATCCCTGAGCAGACGCAGGTTATCAGGCAGATCGTCAACAATTAAAATATTGCCTCGGTAGTTGGTAGCTCGATCGCTAATTCTATCGCTAGTTCTATCGACAATCATACTGATTTCCCTAGTTTCCTGCTAGAGGAATATAAACATATGCACAAATAGTATAGTTTAATTATTCGGTTAAAAGAGTCATTTTACCCACAAAGAAATCCTGCGAACCCGGAGATATTGGGCTGGCAAGGGGGCGCAACCATAAAAAATATGAATTATTCAGCTAGGGGCAGTCCCCCCGTGGTAGCCCTTCTTCGCTTCGCGTAACATTAGAAGAACATTGTTTCAAGCCAAGCAGCCGATTTATGAACAAGCGGAGTTCTCAAATGGCAAGTCTACTCGTCATTGCGATCGGGTGTCTCGTGCTGTTGGGTTGGCAATTTGACATCTCCCTACTCAAAACCGGTTTTCCCGGTATGACTTCGACCATGAAAGCAAACACGGCAATTTGCTTTTTGCTGGCTGGAGTTTCTTTGAGATTGTTGCAGTACCAAAAAACCAGACTGCACGATCGCATCGCTCAAGGGATGGCCGGATTGATAATGATCGTCGGTATGCTGACGCTGAGCCAGTATATTTTTGGTTGGAAGCTGGGTATTGATGAGTGGCTTTTCCGAGATTTCGTGTCTTCAGCGACTCCTTATCCGGGAAGAATGGGAATAAATACCGCCCTAAATTTTGTGCTGATGGGAGTAGCACTGCTACTGTTAGGGCAAAAATCCCAACGAATTACTTGGTTGGCTCAGATTTTTAGTAGTGTTGCAGCTTTAATTTCTCTACTAGCTTTATTTGCACACCTATTCAATGTCGATATTCTTGAACGTTTGGCCACAATTACGACGACTCAACCCGTAAACGCGATCGTCACATTTTTCATCCTCTATGGAGGAATTTTATGGCTCCGCCCCAAGGAAGGATTAATGCAAGTAGTAACCAGTCCCCTAGTTGGCGGAGTCATGGTTCGGTGGTTGCTGCCTTGGGCCACGATCTTTCCAGTGACACTGAACTGGTTCACTCTTCAGGGACAAAAGTTAGGCTGGTATAACGCTAATTTTGGCTATACATTGCGTTCAACTGTTATGGTTTTCACGTTCTCAATTCTCATTTTGGGGACGGCTCGCTTTTTGAACCAGATAGATTACAAGCGCCAACAAGCCGAAAAAGAAATTAAAAAACTTAACGAAAGTTTAGAAATTCTTGTGACTGAACGAACAGATGCTTTACAAAAATCGCAGGCTCGTTTTGCAGGAATTCTAGAAATCGCCAATGATGCAATTATTTCAGTCGATCGCACTCAACGCATTACTCTGTTTAATCATGGGGCAGAAATGATGTTTGGCTATAAAATTGAGGATATTTTAGGGAAGCCACTGAATTTACTGCTACCAGAACAGTTTAGAGATGCACACCCGCAGCATATCAAACAATTTGCACAGTCTTCTAGCAGAGCGCGAAGGATGGGAGAACGAAGCGAGATTTTGGGTCGTCGTCGAGATGGAACGCAGTTTGCGGCTGAAGCCTCTATTTCTAAGCTCGAAATGAGAGACGAAACGGTATTTACTGTTATTATGCGCGATATTAGCGATCGCCAAAAAATTGAGATGGCTTTACGAAACAGTGAAGAGCAGTTTCGCCATGCGTTTGAAGATGCCTCTATCGGGATGGCGATCGTTTCACTTGATGGGCACTGGATTAAAGTCAATCCTGCCTTATGTCAGATTCTTGGCTACTCCTCAGAAGAGTTGTTAGCGTTAACTTTCCAAGACATCACCCATCCTGACGATTTAGAGGCGGATCTTAGTTATGTACATCAACTATTAGCAGGAACAATTTCCACTTACCAAATGGAAAAACGGTATTTCCATAAACAAGGACATATAATTTGGATTCTTCTTGATGGCTCGCTAGTACAAGATGGACAGGGAAATCCACTGCATTTTATTGCTCAAATCCAAGACATTACGGCTCGGAAAGAAGCTCAAAAAACGCTAGAGCTTCAAAGCGTTATCATGAATAACATGGCAGGAGGAGTTTGTTTAATCAAAGCCTCAGACCTCATGATAGTCTACACCAATCCTACCTTTGACGCTATGTTTGGCTACACAGAGGGCGAACTCGCAGGTCAATCCGTTGGTATCTTAAATTATGTCGATACAAAGGTTACACCAGATGTAACCGTTCTAGATATCGTCACTCAAATTGAACAGGCCGGGGAAGCGAAATATGAAGTCCACAATAGAAAGAAAGATGGAACTCTCTTTTGGTGCAGAGTTCATACATCCAGGTTTGAGCATCCTGAATACGGAACTGTATATGTTGCCGTTCAGGAGGACGCAACAGAGCTAAAACGGGCTGAGCAAGCCTTGCAAGCTACCACAAATCGCCTCAACTTTCTTCTAAACTACAGCCCCGTGGTCATTTTTAGCAGTAAACCTGCTGGCGATTATGGAGCAACGTTCATCAGCGAAAATATCAAAGATGTATTGGGCTACGAAAGCAGGGAGTTTTTAGAAGATTCTAAATTTTGGGTGAATCACTTACACCCAGATGATGTAGAACCAGTGGTTAATGGGTTAGCAAATCTATTCGTTAATGATTTTTACTTCCACGAATACCGTTTGAGTCGCTCCGATGGGGTTTATCGCTGGATGCTCGCTCAGCTTAGGCTAATTCGAGATGGTTCAGGTACACCAGTAGAAATCTTGGGATATTTAATTGACATTAGCGATCGTAAACAAGCTGAGTTGGAATTTCAGCAGGCAAATGAAGCAAACCAAGCCAAGACTGTCTTCCTCGCCAATATGAGCCACGAACTCCGCACCCCCCTCAACTCAATTTTGGGATTCACGCAATTGATGAGCTATGAGAGAAATCTGACTCCTTCTCTCCAAGAACGTTTACAGATTGTCAATCGTAGCGGTAGACATTTATTGGACTTGATTAACGATATTTTAGATTTATCCAAAATAGAAAGCGGACGGATGACCCTCAATCCTTCTGAGTTTGATTTGACAAGTTTGCTGACTTCTATTGAAGAAATGTTCCAAGTTAAAGTCCAATCTAAAGAAGTGCAGCTAATTGTCGATCGAGAACCCGACATTCCTCAATTTGTGCATAGTGACGAGAAAAAACTCTATCAAGTCTTGGTCAATCTGCTTGGTAATGCGATTAAGTTTACCAATCAAGGAAGCATCACCCTACGGGTAAGAACAACACAAATAGACAAAACATCCTGTCACCTATGTTTTGAAGTTGAGGATACAGGTGTCGGAATTGCGCCCACAGAAATTGAGAAATTATTTAAGGTTTTTGTGCAAGCCCAAGCTGGAAATAATTTGAGTCAAGGCACGGGGCTAGGTTTAGCCATTAGTCAAAAACTCGTCAAACTTATGGGCGGTCAGATTCGGGTTAAAAGCATTTTGAACCGAGGTAGCACTTTTTCCTTTGAGATTGGCGTACAGTTACCTCAAGCAGAATCCTTACCCCCAGAATCAATTAATCAAAAAGTAATTAGTTTAGCTCCTGGACAACCGAGTTACCGCATTCTTATTGTTGAAGATTTAGAAGAAAATCGCCGCTTGTTAGTCGAGATCCTTACCTCGGTTGGTTTTGAGGTGAGAGAAGCCAAACAGGGAGTGGAGGCACTCTCACTGTGGCAGAGTTGGCGGCCACACCTAATTCTGATGGATCTGCGAATGCCGATCGTCGATGGCTACACAGCTACTAAATATATTAGAGAACGCCCTGAGAGCCAAGAAACTGTCATTATTGCTTTAACTGCGAGTGTTTTTGAAGAAGATCGAGAGAAAGTTCTCATGGCTGGCTGTAACGACTTTATAAGCAAGCCATTTGAGCAGAGAGAACTTTTTGACAAAATCGCTAAATATTTGGGAGTGCAATATATCTACGAAGTGGTAGAACCAACTCCACAAAAACAATTAGTTGAAACGCTGTCTGTAGAAGATATATCCGTGATGTCCCCTCAGTGGTTAGAACAAATGTATCAAGCAGCTTACTATCTCGATACCGAAGTTATGAACGAATTAATCGTACAAATTCCCGAATCAAAAGCAAGTTTGTCCCAAACACTAACTGATTATATCAATAATTTTAATTCCGATCGAATTATGGAGATCATTCGACCTTTGCTGCCTAATCCACTGTAGTTATCGAGTTTAATGACAAAGAAGCTATAGTGCTGTAAGCAGTGGCTATATTTCTAATAGAAACCAACAGGGGAAAGGATTTGGAAGTTTTTGGAGAGGTCTATTGCAGATATCCATCAGCATGAGGAAATGGCATACACATTAGATGGTATGTGCTGTATCATAGAGCAATTATATTTCGTGTGTGAAGGGGATTTATTTTTTTATTAACCGCAGAGGGCGCAGAGGTCAATCGATTTTAGATTTTAGATTTTAGATTTTAGATTGACTTGCGCGAGATAAATGCGGGGGCTTGAGGATTTTAGATTTTAGATTTTGGATTGATTCCACGGATAAATCACGTGGCGGGTACCATCAAGAAATTCTTGGTCACAGAGAAAGAGAAAAGAGAGACATAAATGATTGATTTAACCGGAAAGGTAATTTTAGTAACTGGTGGCTCGAAAGGGATTGGTGCAGTGACGGTGCGGACTCTGGTTAATGCTGGGGCCGAGGTGATTTTGCATTACTTTCGCAGTCAGGAAGAAGCTGAAGCGGTGGCAGCAAGTGTTGCGCGCGATCGCTGTTATTTATTGGCAGCAGATTTGATGGTGGAAAACGCGGCCTCGACTTTGTGGCGAGATGCTTTAAAATGGCGGGGCCATATTGATATTTTAGTTAATAATGCGGGGATTATGCAGTCAGCGGGTATAGAGGACGAGTTCGATATTTGGTCTTCAGCTTGGCAGCAAACTCTACAAGTGAATTTAATTGCCGTTGCCGATTTGTGCCGGGAATCTATTCTGCATTTTCAAACTCGCCGGGTCGGTACAATTATTAATATAGCAAGTCGCGCTGCTTTTCGCGGCGATGACCCGAATTATCTGCACTACGCCGCTTCTAAAGGTGCTATTGTTGCTTTAACTCGCAGTATTGCTAGAGGGTTTGCGGCTGATAATATTTTGGCTTTTACAGTTGCACCGGGATTTGTTAGTACAGAAATGTCTAATCAGTTTATTCAGGAGTTCGGTGAAGCTGATATTATTCGCGATATCCCGATCGGCAAAATCGCTCCTCCTCAAGATGTTGCCAATGTTATCGCGTTTTTAGCATCCGGTTTGGCTACGCACGCTACCGGGACTACGATCGATATTAACGGAGCCTCTTATGTGCATTGAGACAATTCCTGTAAAATACCTCTCAAGGCTCACGCTGACATCTTTTAAAACTAACTAATTTATCACTTTAGCAAGACGCTAACAACATCATAAATCATTTATGCTTAGAACAAAGATAGTCTGAGGAAATTTGATTATGACAACCCATAACGGTAGCAACACAAAACGAGTTGCCATACTCATTGAAAATGGAGTTGAAGATTCCGAATTCCTAGTTCCTTACAACGCCTTAAAACAAGCAAATTTTGATGTAGTTGTCCTCGGTTCGCGGACAAACGAAAAGTATGCAGGGAAACAAGGAAAAGTTGCTCAGCAAGCTGACGGAACTACCACTGAAGCAGTGCCCGCAGAATTCGATGCAGTGATAATTCCCGGCGGCATGGCTCCAGATACAATGCGGACTAATCCCAACACAGTCAGGTTTGTACGAGAAGCATTTGAGCAAGGAAAAATCGTCGCTGCTGTTTGCCACGGCCCGCAAGTTTTGATTGAAGCCGACTTGCTGAAAGGCAAAAATGCGACTGGTTTCTTGGCAATTAAAACAGACATGATCAATGCCGGAGCTAACTACATTAACGAAGCTTTAGTAGTTGACGGCAACTTGATCACTTCCCGCCAACCGGGAGATTTAGCAATATTTACTACCGCCATTATGGCTCGCCTCGGTTACGGCGGAAAAGCAGTCGGTTTGCCAGAAGAAACTGATACAAATGCAGAATGGTGGAAATTAGCTAATGGTTGGGGAGGTTCTACACAAGGCGACATTGTTAAAGGTTTGAATACCGCCCTCGCAGGGGAACGCTATGCTTGCGAAGCCTTTGAACATTATGCGGAAAAAACCCAAGACAGCGATTTGCGATCGCTCTTGAGAGAAATGATTCAAAACAAACAGCACCACATCATCGCTCTCGAAAGTCGCCTCAACGATTTTGGTGAAAAACCCTCAATTCCTGCCCAAATTGCTGACAAGTACGCTAAATTAAAAGCTTCGATGCAAGGAAGCGATGAAACGTTCTTAATGCGGAGCACTCTCGGTGATTTGCAAACCGGTGTTGTCGATATCAACAACTTGCGGGTGAAGTTCACAGATCCTGTATCAACGGCCATTTTTACAGAAATAGAATCGGATTTGTCTAAGTGTGAACAAGTCGTTGCTAAACTCTTCCGCGCCCGTGCAGTTTCCCAGGAAATCAAGTCGCCTAAACCTTCGACTAGCCCTGCTGTAAAAATGTAATCAGCAAGGGGATAAATAAGTTTGTAGTTTGGTTGAAATGTGAAAACCAGTACCAATATCGCAACTACAAACTTCCTCTGCAATCCTACAATATACGCCTTTGCGGTAAAATAAAACCCAACACTAAAAAGCAGATATTCAACTAACTGCAAGGTGGAGGGTTTTATTCAATGGGTTTTATTATTATTTCACCGGGACACGGGGGGTTTGAAGGAAGCTTGCGGCATCCGGCGGCGGTACAAGCCCCCGGATTCATCCGTGTACAAATAAAAAATATAGTATCCGATAAGCAGCCCCCGGATACCTCCGTAATATCATGTCCGATGGATTAATACTAATTATAAAAAATCATGCAACAGTAGCTGTAGGGTGCGTCGCTACCCTTAAATTATCAAAAAAAGCGACTATCTTACAGCGACGCACCTTACTCATAACTGTTGCATGATTTTGGAGAAGTGGTATAACCCTAGTATCCCGGTCGGGGCGGGTTTTTGAGATTGTCAATTATTGGCAGGTATTGTTGGTGAACCCGCCCCTACAACAATCGCGTTCCCTCGACCGGAAATGATATGAGGTCGCTTTCTTCAATTCTTTAAATCTTCAATTCTTTAAATCCAAAATCTAAAATCTAAAATCTAAAATCGATTGGCTTGTTCCCTCTTCCTTTAGACAGGAGACACCTGGGCTATAAATGCGCTACTGTGTTGCCAATATTTTGATGAGGAAAAAAAGGCTGTGGTTCCCTTACGCGATGAAAATCCCATTAATATCACTCCCTACGTCACCTACGGGCTGATTGCCGCAAACATATTAGTATTTTTGTACGAACTCAGTTTGGGCGATCGACAATTAACCGAATTTTTCTACTCTTGGGCCGTAATTCCTTGCCAGTTAAGCAATATGTGTCGGGTTGCTCTGCCAGTTTCGCCATTTCCCGAATGGACGACACTAATTAGCTCCCAATTCCTGCACGCAGGCTTTCTCCACATTGCCGGAAATATGTTATTTTTGTGGATTTTTGGCAACAACGTAGAAGAGCGTTTAGGACACGTCAAATTTATAATATTTTACCTTACTTGCGGCGTTTTAGCATCACTAACTCAGTGGTTTTTTTCCTCCGCATCTGCCATTCCGTCCCTGGGTGCTAGCGGCGCGATCGCAGGCGTGATGGGAGCTTACATTCTCAGATATCCCCAAGCCAAAGTCCTGACACTGCTGCCCTTGGGAATCTTTATTACCACTGTCAGAGTCCCAGCTTTCTTCTTTCTAGGATTTTGGTTTGCACAGCAAGCATTGAGCGGCTTGGCTTCCTTGAATGCCCCGGCAAGTGTCGGCATGGAATCCGGGGGAGTTGCCTACTGGGCCCACGCTGGCGGCTTTGTTTTCGGCGCTATTCTCGGCCCTTTGTTGGGACTTTTTTCTGAAGATAATCGGATTTGATTTTTCACCGCCGTTGAACGCAAATAAACGCAGATAAACTGCTAACAAAATTTGCGTTTATCTGCGTTTATTTGCAGTTTCAAACCTCTGATTTTTCTCAAAGCTCGGTGCTATGCTTGGCTCTTTGTTGGCATTGTTTTCTGAAGATTAGGAGTTTATTTTTCACCGCAGATGAACGCAAATTAACGCAGATAAAGTGCCAACTCTTACATCCCACATCCCGCACCCTCTACTGTCAGAATCGGTTTTTTAGGAAATTTTAGAACCAACCAAGTTACCTTTTATACAACGTACAAGAAAATTATTTGGGCGATCGCCAGTCAAAAATGCTCAAAGACCCGCTGTACAGGCGGAAGAAATCCTGCGAGGAGCTTGAGTTAAGGGAAGAAAAAATTATAGAACCCTATATTTTGGAGGTTTATTGACAGGTGTAATGCAGCACATTAAAATAACTTATCAGAATTTATATTGATTATGAGCAACCTCAGAGATTTTTCCATCGCCACTGCCAGAATGATGCCCGTTATTATCCTGGCAGATGTCAGTGGCAGTATGACAGCCTATGGCAAATTGGCAGCCCTGAACCGAGCGATCGCGGAAATGATCGCAATTTTTGCCTCGGAACAGGATGCACGGGCCGAGATTCATGTCGCTGTCATTACATTCGGTGGAGATGGAGCCAACTTTCACCAGACACTACAACCAGCCTCCCAGATCCAGTGGACAGATATGGAGGCGAAAGGACCAACCCCGATGGGTGCGGCATTTGAACTAGCGACTCGGTTTCTGGAAAACAGAACAGAAATTCCCAGTCGCTCTTACCACCCCAATCTCATCTTAATCTCTGATGGACAGCCCACTGATGAGCGGGGACGCCTGGACGATAACTGGAAAAAACCTCTCGAACAGTTGTTAAATTCAGACCGGGCTTCTAGGGCTTTACGCTTTGCAATGGGTATCGGTCCTGATGCAGATGAAGAAACGCTCAAGGCATTTCTCATTGGGCAACATCCCGAAATTCCGGTATTTCGGGCCGACGAAACTAGAATTCAACAATTTTTCCGCTGGGTCACAGTAACGGTTTCCAGTCGCTCTAGAAGTGTTAATCCCAATAGCGTTTCTCCAATTGACTTCGATAATCTTGAAGAACTTTTGGACTTCTGATGTTAACTCCACCTCAGCCTGGTTTAGAATGGTTTGGAGCATCAGTCCGAGGGCGATCGCACATCCAACAGAGTCGCCCGAATGAGGATGCCTGGATGGGAATGTCTGGTGCATTTGGCACAGCCATTGTCATCAGTGATGGGATGGGGTCAAAACCGAATGCTCGGATAGGAGCACAAATGGCTTGCCGAGCTGTCAGGGATGCCTTGAAGCCTTGGGCGAAGTCTGAGAACGCACCTGCTGCAACCCTGCTCCGTTTAGTTCATCTTTTCTGGGGATTGCGTGTCCTACCCCAGAAAGAAGAGGACAGCGCAGCAACCTGTCTTTTTGTCGCAGTATTGCCTTCAGGTGAATTAACGATCGCTCAGCTAGGGGATGGTATTGCTGCAATTCGGAATGCTGATGGCAGCCTGGAAATTCTGCAAGGTGAACGCCAGGGATTTACCAACCAGACTACTGGGCTTGGCATTGCCAAAACAACCAAGGATTGGACAGTAATTACAAAACCAGCCTTATCACCCAATGCAGCAGTATTACTGGCGACGGATGGTATTGCTGATGATTTAGTAGCCGATCGCACTGGAGATTTCATTCATACCCTAGTTACTGAGTTTGGGTCAATGGCTCCGACGGCTCGCCGACACGCTTTACATCGGGAGCTCAGAAATTGGGCTACTCCCAACCACCTGGACGACAAAACCCTGGCAGTGATCTGGCGCAAGCAAGCAGAGGATGAATACAAATGAATCTTGAAGGCAAACGGATTACTGATGAATGCGGGCAAGCCTACGAGCTAGAGCGAAAATTGGGCGAGGGTGGACAGGGAGCAGTATACTCCGCAAAAGGCGGCAAACGAGCGATCAAAATCCTATTTAATAGCTCTAGCAACAGTCGGCGTGAGTTGCTCCGAGGACAGTTGCAGAATATCCGTCTAATGCCTGAGCTACGGGGTCTGGCGATCGCCAGACCCCTGCAAATGCTCCAAGCACCTTACCTGGGATATGTAATGGAACTCATTACGGGAATGGTTCCCATATCACGGCTGAGTAATCCTCCTCGCGATCTCGACCATCTGGCAGAGTGGTATTTGAGCGGTGGAGGATTGCGTCGTCGCCTACTGTTACTAGCAGGTTGCGCTGAAGTTCTTGCTCAACTACATGGTAAAGGGTTAGTTTACAGCGATCCATCACCTAACAATATTTTCGTCTCCACTGATTTAGATGGCCACGAAATTCGTTTGATTGATGCAGATAACCTTCATTACGAAGGCTCCTCATCTACACAACGTTTATATACACCTGGTTATGGTGCGCCAGAATTAGTTTTGGAAAAATCTGGGGTTAATACCTTAACGGATGCTCATGCTTTTGCCGTCATTGCCTTTCAAACACTCTGCTTAATTCATCCTTTAATGGGGGATTTGGTTTTGGATGGTGAACCAGAGTTAGAAGAAAAAGCGTTACAAGGTTGTTTGCCCTGGGTGGACGATCCAAGCGACCAAAGCAATGCCACGCATCACGGCTTTCCCAGAGAGAGCGTGTTATCTCCCAAATTAAAGGAACTGTGCCGGCGCTGCTTTAGTGAGGGGTTACGAGAACCAGTAAAACGACCAGGAATTAGTCAATGGGTTGAGGATTTGTATTCGGCAGCAGACTTCACAGTGCAGTGTCCCGATTGCGGTAGCACCTACTACGCAGATCAACAATGTTGTCCCTGGTGTGACTACCCTCGTCCACTTCTGATGCAACTGCTAATCAAACGATGGGAATCGCTGCCAGATGTGAGAGAATGTCAAAGGTTTCTCTCAAAGCATAAAATTTTGGCGGCTCTGGCACTGACAGAATGCCAACCGTTAATCCTTACGAATCGAATTATTAATGGCAGAAGAGGAGCGGATCACCATACTCCTGCGATCGAACTCCAAATCGAAAGAACTAACGTTCGTGTTCGCAGTCTCAATAAGCAATGTTTCTGGCTGTCGTCTTTTGATGGCGAACAACGAACGGTTGTAGAAGTGCAGGATGGATGGAAACGATTTCCAGCCAACGATCGACCCTATACGTGGCTGCTACATTTTGCCCCTACCGATCGCCCACACCGTCTTGCAACATTCAGGTTTGTCTCTGGAGAACAATCATAATGAGAGTCAGCGATATTCAAAGTGGACGCATCCACACCATTGAAGTTGAACGGAGCGATCGCACCTCATTTGATGGTCAAGAACTCCTATCCATCAAGAATGAAGTTTTCCTACACAGAGATGAGATCGGCAATGACATTCTTCTGGGTCATGGGTCAGATATTTGGAATATTCAAGGTAAAGACCAACAGAACCAGACCGAGTTAGAAGGCATTCTTGAACGTAATCTACCAACCTTATGCTGGTTGCTGGAAATCCGTCCGAAACAACAGTCCCCCAATCAACTTTCCATTAAAGTGCATGAGTTTCCGGGTAAGCTCTACATCCCCAATGAAATGCAGTTTGGTGTTGATGAAAAAATTATTAAAGAGATTCGTAATCGGCATCTCAACCCTTCCGAGCCAGTTGATAAAATCATTGAGTGGCTGACTCGTGAACTCCTTCTACCTCCAGCAAGTGAAAGCCCAAAAGCACGAATATTAATGCGAACTGGTAAAAACTACCAGGATGGACTGGAAAACTCATTCCAGCTATGCGGCAACAGGATTACAGTTGATGTGCGGACTCATGACAGTCGTTTGCGGGTTGAGCGAGTCGCGAAATCACGATCGCCAAAAGATGCTAGTCAGCAGCGCCCTCTAATTTTATTAGAAGCACCAATGTCGTTCTGTGATATGTCGATCGCCGGGACACTACGAGAAAGCATCAAAACAGAACTAGACGCACTTACCAGCAATGCAGATACTTATCTGTCCTTATGGCGGGAATATAACGAATTGGAGGAAAAGGCGATCGTCCAAAAAGCAAATGAGGTTGGCTGGATCGCTTATTCCTCTGAAAAAATGTTAGCGTCGGGCGATCATCGCTTCCACCTTGAAAAAAAGGCGAATTTGCAGGAAAGGTTGCAGGGATGGAGCGATCGATCTGAGTTTTCTCTGGAAGCGAGCGATCGAGAACCTGATTTGAGCAGTTTAGAAAGTGTTGCTAGCAGCCAGAAGCTGTTTTTTGGACAAATCAGTGATATTGATCCTCAAAATCTGACTCTGGACATCCGCCCATCTAATCCAGATGAATTGCTCTCTCCACCGCCAAACGGATTTCTGTATGTTTCTCTTCAAGGCGATCGCCCCCGCTTAAATCGGCGTAAACGTGCTGAAGAGCTGATCCGAACAGCAACCTGCCCTATGCCTCAACTGGGGCTGATCTTACAAGATCAAAAAATTCCCCTTTCAAATTATCGCCAGCATAAGCTACCAGATAAAACCGTAAGGGAAGCTTTTCATGGTTCCCCCACTCCCCGTCAGGAAGAGGCACTGCGGGTCGCTATTAATACGCCCGATATTGCTTTAATTCAAGGCCCACCAGGAACAGGTAAAACCAAAGTTATTACTGCGATTCAAGCCTGTCTGTCTGAAATTGAAAAGAACAGAAATGGCACAGTTTCCCATCGTTTGCTCCTAACCAGTTACCAGCATGATGCAGTTGAAAATGTGGCAGAACGAACCGTCATATTTGGGCTTCCGGCAGTTCGGGTTGGAGGTAAATCTAGTCGTAGCGATGCCCCAGATAATGTCGATCGCTGGCGTAGAGAGCGAATTGAGGCACTTGAAGCTGAACGGGCTAGTTGGTCTGAACTGCCAGAGACAGCTTTGTTGCGTCAGGTACAAAATCTCGTCACGGGTTATGTACTAACTCCAGGAAATTTGCAGCAAACAGCAAAATTGCTAGAAGACATTTACAATTTGACAAAAACTAGGATTTCTGGAGAAATTAGCGATCGTCTCTTAGAACAAAGCCGTACCATTACATTAGGAAATTTCACCAATTATTCAATCAATAACGAAGTTAGAGAATTAGCAATTCAAGCAATCCAATCGCTCCGTATTGAACCAATTTCATTCTCAGATGACGGGCCGACTGCTGCATACAAAACTCTGCGTCGCCTTGAATCATTAAATTTGTTATCGGATGGCGACCGCCTCCTTCTAGAAACAGCAGCCGATTGGGATAATTTCGAGTTTCCTGGTGAGCCTCCTTTTCTCAATGATTTGGCAGCCCTCCAAATCAGACTTTTAGATCGACTTACTCCTACAGCAAATGATTCAATAACCGCACCTGTTGCCAATCCTGAGATCGAATCTCTATTAGAACAAGTGCGAGATGCACTAACAGAGCAAGTGCGTCAATCCCAGTCTGGAGTCGAAGCTGTTGTAGAAGAATACCTGAACGACTTGAGAAGCGATCCTAATGGCGTCCGGCAAATGCTGCGAAATTACACCGTTGTTTTGGCAGCTACTTGTCAGCAGGCAGTAGGCAAAGAAATGGAGTCCACAACTGGAAATGTTGATAGTGTTTTTGAGACAGTCATTATTGATGAGGCAGCCAGGGCCAATCCCCTAGACTTATTTATTCCAATGGCTAAGGCAGAACGACGGATTATTTTAGTCGGCGACCATCGCCAGCTACCCCATATTCTGGAAGAAGATCTCGAACGTCAACTGAATTCATCGAACCAGACAACTCAAGATGCCCTGAAGAAAAGCTTGTTTGAGCGGCTATTCAAACAGTTGCAGGAATGGGAAAAACGGGATGGCATTAAGCGCACCGTGACGCTGGATACTCAATACCGGATGCACCCAATCTTGGGTAATTTTGTTAGCCGCACCTTCTACGAATATCATGGAGAGCCTCCCATTAAGGCTGGTAGACCAGAAAAGGAATTCTTTCACGAGCTCCCTGGTTATCAAGATAAGGTCGCTGCCTGGATTAATGTCCCCCTCAATTTAGGAAGTGAAACCAAAGGACAGAGTAAGTCTCGTCCTGTAGAAGCCAGACGGATTGCAGAAGAACTAAAACGCCTCATTGAACACGACTCTCGTCTGACATTTGGGGTGATTGCCTTTTACAGAGCCCAGGTGACAGAACTCTGGCACCAACTTTGCAAGCTGGAATTAGCAGAAGTTACAGATGACGGTAACTATCAGGTTGCTTCAGCATGGCGAGAAACAACAAATCATGATGGTAAACTCGTTGAGCGATTGAGAATTGGCACTGTTGACGCCTTTCAGGGCAAAGAATTCGATGTCGTGTTTCTCTCTGTGACCCGCAGTAACAATATTCGAGCAACACCCGATCGCCCAGAAACTTATCGCCGGAAATATGGCTTTTTACTGTTGGAGAATCGTCTTTGCGTGGCCATGAGCCGACAACAGCGGTTGCTGATTGCTACAGGTGACTTGGAGATGGTCAGAGCCGAAGCCGATCGACCAGAAAACGAACGTCAGGCAATTCGTGAATTAATTGCCTTTTATGAACTCTGTAAAACACCTCACGGAAAAGTTTTTTAGGACAACTGCCATGCCTTTCCGCAATGATACTTCTGTTCTCTATTACAATCATTCACCCAAGGCCCGTTGGAGTCAGCGACAATATTTGCTGTATCCCGTTCGTATGTATCGAGTTGTGGCGCCCCGTGTCTCATCTCGTAAAGTCAACATCTTAGAAAAAGCAGTTTTGGGAATGTGTCGCGCCGGCATCACTGAAGCTGCTAAAATTGGTCATCACCTTAATATTGGCAAAGATCTAACAGCCCTCATCATCTCTCAACTTGCCGATCGATATTACGTTGACTCACGTGGAAACCTTACTCAAAAGGGGAAAAAAGTGCTGGAAGACGAAACTTCTATCGTCCAGGATGTTACTGCTGGGTTTATCTTCCAAGATCCGTGGACAGGTGACTTATTTCCACGCTTTGCAGAGCGCGAAGAGTACGCTGATGTCCGCCTCAATGATTCAGGGTTTCCAGAATTAATCCTCGGTACAACAGGTAAGCCAAATTATCAATGGGCTTTTATGCCGGAAGTCAAAAATACGATCGAACGGCAACCTTCTCCAAATGAAATTATTAAGGCGGTTCGAGAGCATGAAAGAACTCTTAAAAATGTCAGTCGTATCAAAGACGACAATGATGATGATGATACCTGGGTTTTTGAGAAACTTCCGACTCTCGATCGCGTAAGTTTTATTAATGAGGAACCAACCGATCTATGGCTGGCAACTTGTATCTATGTACCTGAAGATATTTCAAGTGGGAATGTCTGGAAAGTTTATGATCCGTTTGGCTTAGGAGATAGCCCCTGGTTACTCCGCAAGTTAGAGAAACACCGAAAAAATCAAACAATTCAGGGATTAGAGAATTTTTTGCTTAATATGCTGGGCGACCAACGAAAGGAGCAATTCAATAGCCTTGATGATTGGCTAATCCTGGCCGATCGGGAAGCCTGTTTACAGGTTGAGGATAAATTAACTCCTGCAATTAGAAAATGGGAGGAGTTATTTGATGATATTGTCGCCCTTGAGCGATTATATATTGAGGCGGAGGAAGTGACAGATTGTAAAATTCTGCTCGGCAAATTGGAGGATATTTTGACTAAATCGCAGAAGGTGGCTGAAAGACTGTTGAAAATGCTTCAGCAGGATTATCCTACCAAAGGAAAAGCCGATAGATTGAGTGAGCGCAGAGAGTTGAATCGTCAACCCCTGAATGATTATGCAGAAAATGCTGGTTTCAGACAGCCTTTGCCTCCCGGATTACTGAGTGTCGATCGCAATTTAATCCGCAAAGCCGCAGATTATGGACATGGTTCGTTACGTGCCCTCATGCTAGCTACACTACTTGCTACTCCAGATAACTCCACACATCCACTCCGACTTGCTGCTCAACAATACCCCGATCTACTGGATCTGCTGGATGAGTTAGCAGAAAAGCGTAATGCTGCCGCACATAGCTCAAATCAGAGGGGTGATACTCAACCACGCAAATTAGCAGACTTGGCACGACAAATCGATACCGTGTACAGGTTAGTCGCTGGAACATTGCAACTGTCTTATCAACCGTAAAAATTTATATTTCTGAGGATTAATATGGGTCGCAGTAAAAAAGCATTTTCAGGTAATCAAAATCAAACCGGAGTTAAAAACCATGGAGGCAATGGAAAAAGTGATACTAATGCGGGAAGAAAAACATCAAACTCCGAAAAAATAGACTTCTCTAATGAGCAGATTAATACCTTATCTGCCCAGGCTTCAGAACAGCTTACGCAAGAGGATTTAGAAACATTAGGCTCATCCCCTCCAGAGAGTTTTGACCTTAAGCAGCTTGGGGACAAAGCAAAAATTTTTGATTTAGCTACCAAGCGCCTGGAATTGGAAAGTCAGCAACTTGAGAGCCAGAAACAAGAGTTACACGTTAAGCAGACTGATTTAGAAGACCAGAAGCAGAAATTGACGGAAGCATCTAAACTCTTAGGAAAGGATCGAGAGCAACTGAATCGACAACTGGCAGAGGTAAACCAACAAGAGCGCCAATTTCAAGAACGCGAAGCTAATGCAACAGCCGGATTTCTGACCCAAAATCGAGTTGCCCTATCCCAATTGGAACAACAGATTGCACAAGTCAGCCAAGAGATCGCGCAAGCTCTTAGTCAGAAGGTCGAGATCCAGCAACAACTGACAGAAGAAATTGGTCAGAAGTATGCTGAATTTGAGCAGAAGATTTTTACAGAAAGACAGGAATTTGAGCAAGAGCGGCAACAACTAATTGCAGAGCGCAAATCATTGAGGAAGGAGCAAAACAGGTTAGAAATTGACCGTGAGTTACTGGATGAAGAGCGGCAATATTTTGAAGAAAAAGTAGAGCAACGTGCAGCCGCAAAAGTTGCGGAATTAGAAATTGATATAGCCATTCGAGAGAAACTGTACAAAAATTCTGAGCAGAGATTGAAGCAATTAGCAACCAAGTATGCCAACTTGGTTGATGCCAATAGGCTTTTTAAAGACCGTAATCCCGAAGAGATTTTGGCTGAGTTAGAAGACTTGCACCGACGGAATAATGAATTAGAGGAAAAATTATCTGAACGTCCCACAGAAGCTGCTGCGAGACGCTTGGAAGATTTGGAGGTTCAGAAAGAACAGTGGGAAGCAGAAGGTTTTCGACTCAGCGAAAAAGTACAGCAATTAGAGCGTTCAGCAGCCACTAATCGCATCGCCGTTCTTAATTTAGAAACGTTGCGGGATGAAAAGGAAGCTTTAGAAGCTAGCAATAATCGTCTTCGAGCAGTGCTGAAAGAGTTAAGGGAAAACGTCAATGATGCGATCGCTCAATCTAAAGAGCGTAGCCCCTTTGAGAAATGTGTCCAACTGGACAAAGATGAGAAGTTGCAAATTGCTCCCCCACTTTCACAGGAATCAATTGATCTTGCACAGTTTGCTAAAGACCTTCGTTATCATATTGCTAAATCTTCCTTAGAGAAGGATAAGCTGTTGTACTACTCAGAACAGGACATCCGAGCATTCTTGGGTGGGATTGCGATGAGTAAACTCCACATCCTACAAGGTATCAGTGGCACGGGTAAAACCAGTCTCCCCATTGCCTTCGCAGGTGCATTAGGACTGCAAGGAGGAAAGAACTATAAACTGGTTGAAGTACAAGCAGGATGGCGTGATCGCCAGGATTTAATTGGCTACTACAACTCTTTTGAAGGGAAATTCTATGAAACAGAGTTTCTCACAGCTTTGTACGAGGCTCAGTGTCCCGAATTCCGCGATCAAATTTATATCATCATCCTAGATGAAATGAATCTCTCTCGCCCAGAACAGTATTTTGCCGACTTTCTTTCCAAATTAGAACAGAAGGCCCCTGAACTAATATTAAATACCGATTTAGAACGCCCCTCACCAAAACTTTTCAAGAAGAAGGACACACTTATCATTCCACCCAACGTCTGGTTCGTTGGAACGGCAAACCAGGATGAAACTACTTTAGAATTTGCCGATAAAACTTACGATCGCGCTCATGTGATGGAACTTGAACGCAGTCAGGAAAGCTTTGATATTCCTCAACTTTCACGAAGATATCCCATCTCTTATAAGGGACTGACAACTGCTTTCAAGGAAGCTAAGACACAACATCAGAGTCAAGCTACTAAAGCATTCGACTTTCTGAATGACAACCTATCTAAGAGATTGGAAAGTAAATTCAAAATTGGTTGGGGAAATCGACTACAACGTCAAATTAATGATTACATCCCGGTTGTGATTGCGGCAGGAGGTTCCCTAACTGAAGCGACAGACCACATTCTGGCAACTAAGATTTTGCGAAAAGTGCGCGATCGCCATGACATCCAATCAGAAGATCTGACCGAACTTAAGAAAACGATAGAAACTTTCTGGTCTGAACTAGGTACAGAGAAACCAGTCAAGTCATTGAACCTTCTGCAATCGGAGTTGCAGCGGCTTGAGCGAGGAACATATTAATTATGCAGTTTTACAATCGCTTAACTGGACAGACTCGTAAAGAAATGCCGACTCGGTTATTGTTGGGTCAATGGCAGATTCATACTGAAACAGAAACAGCTACAATCAATGCTGTCCCCATCTCACCGCAATCCAGACTATATGTTTTTCCTGATACTGGGAAACGCTGTTCAATAATAGTGTTAGATGAAAGTAGAAAGGAACAATCTTTCCCTAATTGGCAGATTCCTTCTGATTTGTTGTTGGAAAGCCTTGGCTTTTTTGCTAAAACGCTCGATGAACTCTCAGGTAATTTATGGAAGGAGTGGGTAAAGACATCGCCACTGGTGCATGATACTGAAAAAACTATTCATCCCCAAACATTAGAGGAACTTCTGGAGAGACATATTGGACATATTGAGGAAATTTGTCATCGTCCAAGAACTTATCTCAAGATGGAAACCGACAGATTACCTGTCTCCCGCGTGCAAAGAATTTCGCCCCATGCTACAGAGTTTTTGTCGGCTCATACAGAAGACTGGGAGAAACGAACGTTTCGGAATATACGTCCGAAGAGAGTTTTATGTCTGATCCGAGAAGACCTATTAGATATTTATGAAAACAAAGTTACCGCTCGATTAATCGATCATCTGCTGGAATACCTCCAGAAACGAATTATCGAAGTGAAGGCTCTTCAAAGAGAGTTAGAGCAAGCAGATGACTTCTCTAAAGACACTCAAAAAATTCATTGGCGAAACCGAATCCGAATTTGTAGCCTTTGGGGCGATCAGTTTCAAGCCGGAACTGCCCTGAAAACAGCGGAAAAGACACTCAAACTATTGAAACAGTTGCAATACAAGCTACGAGGATTGCTAGATACGGAGTTATATCGTGCTATCCCCAAACAGGCAACTGTTGGCAATACCCTCAAACGAACTAATATTCTGATCAACGATCAGCATTACCGCTATGTGGACAAGTTGTGGCAAGCTTGGATGCCCTGGAAGCGTGACCACACACAGACTCCCCAACAGATATTTGAAACCTATAAACAAGGCTTTAAGGGGTTTGAAGCTTTCTGTTTACTTCTAGTTAGCCGTGCTTTAACAGGTAACGGAACAGATGATCGAGGGATAGGATTTGAGGTTGATGATCTGTCTGATTTGCAATTGGGTAGCTCGATTCAATTCAACAGCCCAAGAGGTAGCATAACTTTGAGCTGGCAGCATGATGGAACTATTTTATTGGAAGCAGACAAAATTCAACATCTGAAATTAATTCCATTAATGCTCCCCTTAACTGCTACAGAAGATGCAAATGTAATTAATCCTATTATTGACGAATTTCGTTCCGCTTGTTCTGAAAATCCGAACGGCACAGTAATAATTCTGTATCCAGGAACTGAGGATGAGCGACAGAAGTTACCTCAGTTACTTCAACAAGAAATTAATAGTTTAAAAAAGCCATTGGCTGTATTACCTGTTAGCCCACTAGATATTCTCAGTGTTGAGCGTATTGCTCGTGCTATCCAATGGTGGCTCTATAGCCAATACTGTCAAATCTATCCTTTCACAATTGAGGAGAAAATACCTGCGTCACTGCTGGAACAAAATTCATGGATTATTCAGGAAGGACGACATTATAAATTACTTTGTTCACCTAAACCTGAAGAACAGGTGGATTTTGAAAATCGTCTCTCACAACTAATTAATCAAGCTAAAGCTCATGGACCGAAAGCTAAAGGAGAACTACTTGAATTACAGACTCTGGATAACTTCCCGGCTCGAACAGAAGAACGATTTAAGCCCTTGTTAACTTGTCCAACCTGTTACAAGAAAAGCGATCGCCTTGAGCCTCTAGATAGCCAGTGCTTCCGTTGTGATTGTAAGAGTGGCAGGGATTGCGGAACGGAGTGGGGAATGCGAATTTGTGGCAAGTGTAGCGAGCGTTACCCATACATCAAACTCTCTGATTCAGGTATTCTTAACTCATGGTACGATCAACAAGTAGGATCTGTCGAGCGCATTTTCGGTAGAAACGTATTAGCAATCCCTTGTCGGAGTGATAAAGATACTAAAAGCTTTATCTGTCCAGCCTGTGGGGCTTGTAGTTGAAACCCATCTTCGGCACTCGCGATCGTGTCACACCACGAATTTTGGGATGAGTGAGTATTTTGGACTGGCGATGGTCACAAGGATTTCCGGCGTTGCTGATTTACGGTATGAAAGGCTAAATATGCAAGTCATAGAAACCAGTATCCACAAAGCTTCTGGATTTTCAACTTATTTTTTTCATACCCTGATTAAGCAACGCCTGATTTCCTTGTACGTTGTCTAAAACGTAACTTAATTTGTTCTCAAAATTCCGAAAAAACCGATTGTGACAGTAGAGGATGCCGAAGGTGGGTTACATCTGCGTTTATCTGCGTTTATCTGCGGTTTCAAACCTCGGATATTTCTCAAAGTTCGGCGCTATTCTCTGGCCTTTACTGGAATTGTTTTCTGAAGATAATCAGATTTACGTTTTCACCACAGATAAACACAAATTAACGCAGATAAAGCCAACAAAATCGGCGTTTATCTGCGTTAATCTGCGGTTTAAAACCTCTTATCTTCCTAGATAAACGTCAAGTCAAATTCCGAAAGAGAAGAAACCCCAGTTACACCATTTAACTTCGCCAAAATGCGAGAATCGCTGCCGGTGAGGTTATTGCCATTGCCGTCATAAATGATGTAAGTATTGCCGCCGGAATCGTAGGCAAACAAGAAAGCACTTCCTCCCAGAATATTTGCAGAAACCGTTGTCTGCACATTCAGCAGAACTTGGGTGTTACCGCTAAGATTCGCAAATCCGGGGGCAAAATTAAACTGATCGGCGATCGGCACACCGAGACCGCTAAAATCAGTAATCACATCGTATCCGCCCGCTGCGATCGCAGCCTCGATCGCCGCCGAAGAAGACGCATCAAAAGCCGGCCCACCTTGTGCAGGGCTGGTATAGCGGAATTGATTGCTGCCGCCGCCCCCTGTCATGGTATCTGCGCCGAGGCCGCCTACGAGCACGTCGTTATCCAAACCGCCGTTAATCGTATCGTTGCCGCCTTGACCATCAATAGTATCGCTGCCCGACAAACCGTCCAAATTGTCCGGCAAAGAACCCCCCACTAAATTGTTAGGCCCGCTATCAGCCGGCAAGATTTGAACGGTGACAGTACCTACGCCCGGAACTGTCCCGAATCCGTCGCTGACGCTGTAGGTGAAAGCAGTTGTACCCGCTACGTTGCCGGGGATGAATTGCACTTGAGAGACAAGATTTACAGCTACGCCCAGTTGTGGTGTGCTGACATTGATAATGCTGAGTGTCCCTTTTTGCGGACTGGAATCGTTCGCCAGTACGTCGATGAAAGTGGGCAGCAAATTATTCGTATTGGTAAAGACGATGCCGTCATCGACAGCAATCGGCGACAGAATAGTTGGAACAGTTACGGAGGTATCGAAAGAATTGATGTTAATTGCCACTGACGCTGCTGCGGTGCCACCTTGGTCGTCAGCTACGCTGTAGCTGAAAGAACCGGCTTGCCCGATCGCGTTTGTTCCCGGTTGAAATGTCAGCCCAAGTAAATCCTGAACGGTTAACTTTTGGTTCACGGTGACTGGGTTCGTACCCGTAATTACCTGACCAAAAGTAGGATTGGGAAGTCCGACTACCGCGATCGACAGCGGCTGGCCCTCCGGGTCGCTAGGCGCCGAAATGCTCAGAGACAGAGGCAAATTCTGCAAACCAGTCACCGTCTTGCCCGCTTCCACGATCGGCGGCTGGTTAGGAGTCGGAGATGTAAAACTCGGCGGAGTCGGCCCGCCGCCCAAAGGCGGAGGAGTTGGGGGCGCAGCAGTGGGAGTGGGGACGATCGAAGGACTCGGACTTGGGGTTGTCCCGCCCGCAGTCGGACTCGGACTCGGACTCGGACTCGTACCCGGAACCTGTACCGGCAATGGATCCGTTGTGGGGTTCGTTGTTGTGCCTGTTATGGGGTTAGTTGTTGTACCCGTTGTGGGGTTCGTTGTTGTGCCTGCTGGTGTTGGAGTTGTGGTCGCTGGTGTTGGAGTTGTGGTCGCTGGTGTTGGAGTTGTGGTCGCTGGTGTTGGAGTTGTGGTCGCTGGTGTTGGAGTTGTGGTCGCTGGTGTTGGAGTTGTGGTCGCTGGTGTTGGAGTTGTGGTCGCTGGTGTTGGAGTTGTGGTCGCTGGTGTTGGAGTTGTGGTCGCTGGTGTTGGAGTTGTGGTCGCTGGTGTTGGAGT
>NZ_JAUBUY010000055.1:35093-41709 GCF_036705565.1 Microcoleus sp. AT8-B5 | reverse complement strand
GCCGATTAATGGTTGGTTTTTTTGGGGGAGGTTGGGGGTTGTTTCTGGTTGGGTTTCTGTGTCGGTGGTTGTGTATTTAAAGTTCGAGATCCCGAAGCCGAAAATTCACTAAAAACGGGCTCTCGACTCACAGGAAATTCTACCCGGTGTGCGATCGCCCGAGTCAGGTCAAACTATTGACAATAATTCGAGCGCACAAAACTAATCGCCTATCAAGTCCATAGCACAAAAGGAATTTGAGATCCAATCACCAAGGCATAACCCATTGCTCATTGAGTAAAGCATAGGTTGATAGAGTCAGATCGAGCGGATCAGAAATAGTCGGAAATACTTCCAGAATCCGTTCAAACCAGATCCGGGAATCGAAATTAGTTTGTCTCGATAACTCAATCAGCATAGCGGTTACGTAGGGACCTGTGGAACTGATTAAATCTGCATAGTGAGCAAATACAGATTCATCTATTTGTACCTGTTGTGTGCGTAATGTTTGGAGCAGAAACATTCCCGATCCTATGGCGTTTTCTATATCCTTTTGTGTTAGCACTTTGTCCTTCAAAGGACGACTACCTAACAAGCGAATATACTCGGAGTTGTATATAAGTTTTAAAGGTTTGTTTTTTAATTCCTCCTCCCACGACCACGGTTCTGCTTCTGGATCTATTTCCAAAACTGTGAAACATCTGCGACCTGTTGTAAGAGCTGTTTCTAAACACCCAGCATCGATATCGGGATTGCCAGTGCGTGGTTCCATTTCCCACTGATTTAACAAATTACGTAAAAGCTCGGGTCGGGAAACAGAAAGAGCTAGAACCCTATCTTCTACTAAGCGGGTGGGCATAGCAATGAATGTGTCAAGGCGTAACTCATTAATTTCCAGACCGCGCAACGTCACACGAATACCTTCCTCATTTCCCGCAGCAGTTGCTAGCAGGTGCCAGCTCTTATCGATTCGTTGCGAACAAGCTTGCTTTAGTTGCTCTAGTAAGACAATTTTACTTCTATCCATCTTTGACCTCTAGCATTTGTATTTGTACTCCAACTCGTAGGTGTAGCACCCAATTCTCTGGCTGCATCTTTCAAAGTGTCACCCAAGACCGTATTTTCAACAGAAATGCCCTGGTCAATTGCTTCTTTGGTGGGAGCGTTCGTTACATTCGTCAATCTGATGGTTGATGGTCTATTTATTCCGTGAGTTCGTAAGGCATCTGCAATCATATTACCACCAATACGACGGGGAAAATCGCGTGGAAATATATCTGACACCTCGATAATGTTTGGATTAACTTCTTTGAAAGTCACCAACGGAGTACGTGGGTCGTTAGGTGAGGTGCTCCACTCTACCTGAGTATAGCCGTCATACGTTTGACTGCTCCTTATAGGTGGTTCATAGGGTCTACCTCCACTGTTCCTCTTACCTGATGAACTCTGAAAAACTACCCCCAGATTTTCAGCTATGTCGGCTAATATATTTGCTAATCCACGGGAAGCTGTACCAGAGCCATGTAGCGCTAGAGCGGTTCCTGCTACTATGGCAGGAGCACCTGCAATGCAGCCGAATCCTGTTACACATAAACTACTACCGCCACCAGCAGCCCCACTACCCCCTATTATCTCTAAAATCCCTGTGACAATTGCTGCCCCATCTCCAAAAGTTCGCCCTGCCTTAAAAGGCCAGGTTTGAGGAAGCCCACGCTCCACATCTTGTTCTAATCGGTTCCATCCAGGGCTCAAAACCTCCAGCAACCATGTAGCTGGTTCTCCATTATTACGCAACCATTGATAGACTGCGCCAGCAACAAACTCTCCAAGAGGTCTAAAAAAATTCAACAATTGTTGAATAACTTCTGCCAGTGCAGAACGTTTGTTTTCAGGTAATTTTCCACCAGGAGCACCAGAACCACCAGACGGATTATTAGCTAAATAATCATTCCCACTCCCACCTGAAGGCGCATCAACTTCATAACTAGCAAAGACATCTTTAAACTCAGGCTCCTTAACAATAAAAGTCGGCAACTGCCAAATATCATCACTAGGCTTCGGCAACTTCTGAAAATCAATCGGCACCTCTTGTTTCGGCGCCTGATTCAACCGCGGCGCTTCCCCAAATTCCGGCAAATTATTCGGGAGCGTCCCAGTTCCTTCCGGGTCAAATGACCCCCCCGTCACCTCATATTCACCCGGCAAATACTCCCCATCTTCCCAACTAGACTTCGACCAACTTTCACTCCAACTATTCCTCCCATCATCATACTCAGTCCCGCTGCGAGTCCAACTCCAACTGCTGCCATTACTCGTATAGACACCCCCTTTCGTCACCGATTCTGAGTCGTAACCGCTCACAGTTTCCGTCCAACTGTAACCTCCCTTAAAATAATACTTGCTGTAACTTGAACTCCAGCTAGAATACTGGGACACCGAACTAGCTACGCCGTTACTATCGTAAGTGCTTTCGCTCGACCATTTCTCGTAACTCGAACTGCCATTTTCTGTTCTTTGGCCATCTTTATAAATGGTAACTGTCTGTGAATTCCAAGTACGGGAGGTGTCGCTACTGTTAGATGAGGTGGAATTGTTGCCCTCGGTGCTGCTGTTACTTTTGGTAGCGGTTATTGTCGATTCGTCGCTGTTACTTTGAGTAGTATAAGTATCAGCATTATACTCGCTCTCCCACTGAGCATGATTTTCTGAATAATTTTCAAGTTCGGAATTATAACTGACTTGACCCTCACTGTTGCTGCTGGAAGAGTTCGACTTGCTGAGAGAATAAGTATCCCGACTGTGGCTGCTAGTTGACGGGCCGTCTTTGTAGTTTTGCGTGTCATTGGTCTGAGTTACCGAGTAATTATTATCTCGATTGTTTTGCCAGTATGATGGGCCGTTGCTGCTGTTGGTTTGTTCAGATTGATTGACGGTGTAAGTGGATTGATTGCTGGTATTTTTTGACGGGCCGTCGTCGTAACTGCTGTGATAATTACTATTGGCTTCTGAATAAGTATCGCGGCTGTTGCTGCTGACTGTTGTGCCGTCTGTTGTAGTGCTGTCCCAAGTTGAATTGATTGCTGAATAGTCGTTGCTGCTGTTGCTGGTTTTGGAGGGGCCGCTGCTACTGTTGCTCTCATAATTCGAGCGATTTACTTGGCTTTCTGACCCGCTGTGAGTGTTGGTGTAACTGCTGTTATTGCTGCCCGACGTCCAATCGGCTTTGCCTTGAATTTGAGTTGAACTGTGGTTGAGAGAACTGCCGGTGCTGCTAGTATAGTGAGTGTTTGAAGTTGATTTTGAACCCCAATCGTCTTGGCGGTTGCCGTTATTCGTTGCATAGTCGGTTCCGTATTGACTGTCTGATTGGGAAAAACTGTTTCGGTAACTGTCGGCAGTGGTGTTTGTGGTTTGTTCGGGACTGGTATAATTGCTAGAATAGCGGGATTTTTGAAGATATGAGCTTTGGTCGTTGCGAGTGCCTTCGTATTTAACTCGGCTGTAGTTTTGCTGCGATTGATTTGTGTTTTCGACTGAGTTTTGGGAAAAGTTTTTGCTGGTGTAGGTAGCAGCATTTGTGCTGGAATCGCTGGTGTATTCGTTAAAAGAGTTGCTCTTGCTGTTGGTGTTGACGGCGTTTTGATCCCAGCTTGATTCGGTGTTTGAGAAGTTGCTATTAGTTTGAGTGTTTGTGGTGGTTGTGCCGTTGGAACTACTGGTAGAGGTAGTTGTATATGGCGCTAATTCTGTGGTATAGGAGCTGGTGCCTTCATTACTGTTTCCGGTTGAGGTGCTGGTAGTCTTTGGTGTGCCTGGGGCTGTGGTTGCAGTTGCTCTTTCTGAGGGTTGGGATGGGGTATTGTTGGGTGTGTTGCTGGGATTTGCATCGGCATCAATTAAGGGTTTTGTCAAGTGTTTGGTAGCTGCCAAGACTGGGATTGCGGGGATTGTTTCTGTGGCGGTGGCTATTGCTAATTCTGGGTTTAATATTCCGTATCCTGTTCTTTCGTCCCATGAGGGTACGTCGATGTCTGTTGCTGTGTTTAGGAGGATGTTTTTGATTTGTTGGCGGTTCAGGGATGGGTTGGCTGCCCACATTTGCCAGATGGTGTTTGTGACGAATGCGGCTGCTATTGATGTGCCTTGTTTGGATTGGGTTGTTGATGGTTCTGCTGTTTGTGTAAGGCTTGTTGGTGCTAGGATATCTAATCCGCCTCCGTAGCTGGAATAGGCGGCGCGGTGGTTGTTGTCGGATGCTCCCACTGTGATGATGTTGTCGAATTCTGTGGAGGCTTGTCCGAGGGCTGAAATGAGTGTTCCTTCGTTTCCAGCGGCTGCTACAATCAGGATGTTGTTGTCAAGGGCGTATTTGAGTGCTGATTTTTCTTCTGCTGTCAATTTGTGCCGTGTGGTTTGTGTGCCGTCGGGGTTGATTTGGGTTAAGTCGAAGCTGAGGTTGATGAGGGCGTTGGGTTGTTTGGCGGCGATTGCTGCGTTTACAAATTCTATCAGGGATTGATGCCAGTTGCCGCTGCCTGTTGCTCGTCCCAACCAAATCGGAGTCGATTTTTGGGTGGGGTTTTGATTGTCTGTGGCGACGATAATTTCTAAAATTTTGTCGCCGTGTTGGTTGGCTTGGTTTGGTTGGAGTAGGGGGTTGTTGTCGCCCTCGATTAAGTCTTTGCCGAGGCTGATTTTGCTGTAGTTGATGTGGGGATTGTTGGTGGTGAATCCGGTGTCGATGATGCCGATTAATGGTTGGTTTTTTTGGGGGAGGTTGGGGGTTGTTTCTGGTTGGGTTTCTGTGTCGGTGGTTGTGTATTCGTTGATGGTTGTTTCGGAGTGGCTGTCAGTTGCAGTTGCGATGAAGGAGTCGGGGATGATATGAAGTGAATTGTCTGGCTGATTGTTGGCGTCGGATGATATTTCGGGAGTAATGGCGATGTTTTCGGAGTCGAAGTCGGGGTTGACAAATTCGTCGATAGTTGTTGGTGGCTGATTTTTGCTGTCGGCGGTGATATTTTCCGATTGTTGTGAGTGATGATTTTCGGTGACGGCAATTTCGGGTATAATAGTTTGGGCGTCGGTAACTATGTATTCTGATGCGGATGGTTGATGATTTTGGCGGGATTCTGTTTCGGGAATGTTAGGAAATTGTTGGGCGAATATGCTGTTGAGAGTTTCCGACTGTTGGGAAATTTCTTCGGGAGAAATTAGCGGGAAATTTTCAGGAGTTTGGCTGGCTATTTCGGGGGTATCGATAAGAGTTGGAGAGGTGTTTTCAATTTCCCCGGTGAGAATGTCTGTGGATGCTGCGGGTATTGCTGGTATTTCTGGTTTGTCGGGTTGGAAAAAGACGGATGTTTCGATTTTGTCTCCTGTGATGAAGTCGATTGATTTGGCATCTGCGATGGCTGGTTGAATGTTTTCTGAGATAGTTGGGATTGTGTTTTCGGAAACTTGCGGGTTTTGAGTTTCTGTCGTTGGGGAGTTTTCGGGTTTTGTTTCAGCAGGATTTGTCGCGCAATTGCAAATTTCGGAAACTGTCGAGTTTTTGGTTTCTGTCGCTGGGGAGTTTTCGGTTTTTATCTCAGCAGGATTCGGATCGGAATTGGGAGTTTCGGAAACTGTCGAGTTTTCAGTTTCTGCTGTGGGAGAGTTTTCGGTTTTTGGATCGGCAGAATTTGGATCGGAATTGGGAGTTTCGGAAACAGTCGGATTTTCAGTTTCTACTGCGGGAGAATCTGTTTTTGGATCGGCTGGATTTGGATCGGAATTGGGATTTTTGGAAACAGTCGGATTTTCAGTTTCTCCTGCGGGAGAATCTGTTTTTGGATCTGCAGAATTCGGATCTGAATTGCGATTTTCAGAAACAGTCGGGTTTTTGGTTTGTGTCGCAGAGGAATTTTCCGTTTTTGGATCTGCAGAATTCGGATCTGAATTGCGATTTTCAGAAACAGTCGGGTTTTTGGTTTGTGTCGCAGAGGAATTTTCCGTTTTTGGATCGGCAGGATTTGGATCGGAATTGGGATTTTCGGAAACAGTCGGATTTTTGGTTTGTGTCGCAGAGGAATTTTCCGTTTTTGGATCGGTAGAATTCGGATCGGAATTGGGAGTTTCGGAAACAGTCGGATTTTCAGTTTCTACTGCGGGAGAATCTGTTTTTGGATCGGTAGAATTCGGATCGGAATTGGGAGTTTCGGAAACAGTCGGATTTTTGGTTTGTGTCGCAGAGGAATTTTCCGTTTTTGCTTCCGTCAAATCCGTCGCGGAATTGGCACTTTCGGAAACAGTCGGATTTTTAGTTTCAACGGCGCCAGATGTTTCCGTTTTTGCTTCCGCAGCATCCGTCGCGGAATTGGCACTTTCGGAAACAGTCGGATTTTTAGTTTCAACGGCGCCAGATGTTTCCGTTTTTGCTTCCGCAGCATCCGTTGCAGAATTGGCACTTTCGGAAACAGTCGGATTTTCAGTTTCTACTGCGGGAGAATCTGCTTTTGGATCGGCAGGATTTGGATCGGAATTGGGATTTTCGGAAACAGTCGGATTTTCAGTTTCTACTGCGGGAGAATCTGTTTTTGGATCGGCAGGATTTGGATCGGAATTGGGAGTTTCGGAAATTGTCGGATTTTCAGTT
>NZ_JAUBUY010000055.1:0-34993 GCF_036705565.1 Microcoleus sp. AT8-B5 | reverse complement strand
CTGTTTTTGGATCGGCAGGATTTGGATCGGAATTGGGAGTTTCGGAAATTGTCGGATTTTCAGTTTCTCCTGCGGGATAATCTGTTTTTGGATCGGCAGAATTCGGATCTGAATTGCGATTTTCAGAAACAGTCGGGTTTTTGGTTTCTGTCGCTGGAGAATTTTCGGGTTTTGTTTCAACAGGATTTGTTGCAGAAGTAGTATCTGCTTTTTTGTCTTCTATAGTCTCTGTTTTTGGCGCAGCGTCACCTATCAATTCTTTGCCTTTTTCTGATGTACGCCAATCGGAGTTTTTGGCCATTACATCATCGATTGAAATGACTTTAGGGGTTGCGCCTTTGAGGGAAAATATGATATCATTGTAGTCAGCATCGCTGCCTTCGCCTATTCCCATATCTTCCATGACAAATATACTGCCGCCATTCGCAACACTGGCTATTTGTCCCCGTTGAAAAGCGTCGCTGGAATTAGCTGTTGCCATTGAAAATAAGGGTTTTTTGTCTCCGCCAATGCCTGGGTTGTCGTATACTTGCTGTATTGTGCCGTTGGGAACTAGGATGATGCCAAGTTCGTCTCCTGGTGTCATTGCGAAGGTTTTGATTCCTCGGTATTCTCCGATATTGAAGTTGTTTTCTCCCTCTAAACTAGAGAATGAAGCTGCTTCTGTACTGTCAGAAATGGCGATGTAACCGAGTGAGGAGTTGCTTAAAGCGCGTCTGGCTGCTTCTAGTATAAATGCTTGGGAATCGGGAACAAATTCTGGCATTCCTGTGAGGCTGATAATTGCTAGTTCTCCTTGATACCAGCCTCCGTCTGATAGGTAATCGAACACTATTTTACCTGTTTCGTCTGCTTGGAAAATGCCGGAGTCGAAAGAAATGTTATTTTGAGTTGCTGGTTTGGCTGTATCGCCTGTTATTGGGTCGGTTTGAGTGGTGGATATTTGCGGTTTTTCGGGGATGTTTTTGGTTGTTGGTGTTGAATCTTTGTTGAGGATGAAGGCGTCTATGTCTGGTTGGGGAGGTGTTTCTGGGTTCTTGTCGAGGATTTGGTTGTTTGATGATAATAGTTCGATGCTGGAGTTTGTGGAGGATGTTTCGTTAGTTGTTAGGAGATTTTTCGGGGGGTAAGAGTAATTATTGGTAGAATTTGCTAGTTGCAATTCTTCTGTAATGTCGGGAATGAGGGAAATATTGGCAGTTAGTTTTGGGGTAGATGCTTCGATTAGTGACATGATTTAAAGTTTGGTTTTTTGATGATGAAAGTGACTAAAGTTATGCAGAAATTGAGGATGTTAATATTGAAAATATCGCCAGCAAAGCGAGTCCAGACGATGCTGGAATTTTGTTTTTTTTATTGAGGACGCAAGCTGCGATATCGACAGGTGAAAACCTGCCAGCGAGGCTGACAAAAATTTGATGTGATGACAATAAGTTGGTGTTTTTATTGCTACCGATAGATTTGAGAATATCAGTAACTTTTATCGATCGCAAGCGGTGTTCGCCATCAGGAAGTAAACTTCATCACAGCTTTAACTTACTTCCGTATTTGAAGCGTCACACTAGGAATTTTCGGCTTTTGACAACTTTGGACTGGCGATCGCCCAACTAATTTCCCTGTTTACTGTATAAAAAGTAACTTATTTTTTTGCAAAATTACGCAAAACCCGATCGCAACAGTAAAGGCTTGGGAAACTAGGTTGTACAGTCTTGGACGCAGACACACTATATGTAGTGCGGTGCGATTTCTAATAATTACTAACGACCAATGAGTGATGACTTCGCCTAAGTGAAGCCTAATATATGCCAAAATACGGACGAAATGTGCTATCAGTAGAAGACGAAAGCAGCCTTGACGAAATTTAAAGTCCCATGTTGAATGCGAACGGGAGCATATTGGCAGACAATCGATCGGCCGCGTCGCAGTGGGCGCAAGAAGCTTTAGGGCTTCCCGAAGTTCAAGTACAAGCGCGTTTGCGGGGAAATCACCTGCACATTTTGTGCGAAGCAGCGCACTGTCCGTCTCAAGAATTGGTGACGGCGAGATTTACCAACGCCCTCGAACACACTGATTTAACGCAACTGCTGCCCGATCGACCTAAAATTTACCAGTTGTTTCTGTGTGGGCGCAAAATCGGTTCCCGACAAAATGACTGGACAGTCCGGCTCGATTGCAGCAGTCCCAAGCGACAGCAACAGCAACAGCCACAGCAACCAAAAGTTGCCGAAGTGCCTCCGCCAGCGAGTGCCCCCGACGAACCGCCAGCAAGCCCTAAAAGAGGCGGATTTTTCGGCAGATTTAAGAATGACAACCAGAAACTCAAACAGACACCAAAACCCGTAGAAACAGTCGCGCAACCGCCACAAGTACGGGAAGAACTGGATTTTGACGCCGACAGTCTGCCCGTCGCCTCCCGCATTGAATACCCAGAAGCTTTTGAAACTTCCCCCGTGACGATCGACACTTCGGCTGCTGCGACGCGGGAAGCCCTCGGTTCCGCCGTTCCCCCGCAGCAGAAAGCGAACCGTGGCGCAGTGGCTTTGATTCAATCCCCCCAAGCTGACTCAGGCGAGGGCGATCGAGATGGAACATTGACGGTTTCGCCGGAAACCTTGGCGCGCCGGGGCTATCCAGATGCGATCGCCAGCTATCTCAGCGAAATCCTCGGCCCGATGGGAGTTTCGGTGAAAGTCAGCATTCGCGAAAAAGAACTCAAAAGCAGCCGAGAAACCCTGCCGGTGAATGCGCCGGAAAATATCAAGCCCAAGGAACGCCGACTGCTAGTGCTGTGCGAGTCAGCTTACAGCCCAGACCCCTCATTGCTGGCCGAACCCATCGCCGGCAGGCTGCGGAAACTGCAACTAGAGGATTTCCGGGAAGCTGCGATCGCCAGCCAAGTCAGCGGCGAAGCGAAGCCGGACTGGCTACTGCGAGTGGATTTGACTTCGCCGGACAAAATTCTTAAGGAATGGGCTAGGTGGGGAGACGTACAGTCGATCGCCAAACTGCTAAATCAACACTTGGCTGCATCGAGAGTCGAAGTGCGGGCCACCCTCAAAGAAGCAACCCTCCACCTGTTTTGCAGCAAAACTGCCAAAAAAGGACAAAAGCCTAAACGGCAAGAATACCCCGACAAGCAGCAAACCACCGACGCGATCGCCCCTTTGTTAGCCTCCTTTGCACCCCAAGGCATCCGCGCAGCTACAATCTACGGCGTAGAACCGGCCAAGGACTCTCAGGCGGCGCCGGAGTCGCCGGTGTGGATAGACTGGGTAGACTTGCCTGCCGCCCACCACCCCGACTTGGCTGCGAACGCTAGAACGCTGGCAGTTGAGGGCGACCAATTGGCTCTGACTTTTTTATTGAACAGGTTGCTCAACCCCAATCTCAGACGCAAGCTGGAAACAGGAGGGATTCGGGCTGTCGTGCTGCAAAAAGCCAACGTGCTGCACGTCATGACAGAAGCTCTGACTTGCCCTTCTCAGTCGAAGATAGGCCCGCCGGTGGCGAAATTTTTGCGACAGTTACAAATTCCGGGAGTGGCAGGGGTGCGAGTCTACGGACGGCGCGCGGGCCAGAAGCTGCCCCTGTGGCGCTACGCAATCGACCTCAGAACCGCTGTTGACGAAGAATCAGCGACGGCACCCGCACCGGCTCCCTCCCAAGGGGCTGTCTTGGAAAAGGAACCGGTGCCGGAGTTTGCGCCGGCGGAGGATGGGAGTTTTTCGGGTTTGGGCGACAATTTGGTGTTCGATGCTCCGACGCCCAACTCCTGGCGGCCCCGCTTCAAAATCAGACTCCCCGGATACAATCTGGGCGAGCAGTTAGTTCAAGCTGCGGTGCAACCGCTTGTCGCTTCGGGTTTGTTTGTTCCCAACGATGGTTTATCCACGAATGCTGCTGCGCCCGGTGGCGTGAGAGCCGATCGCGCGGCGGGAATGGCTGTGATTTGGGCGATCGCCGGCTGTCTGCTGACTTTCAATACCGATTGGATCCTCGGTCAATTTCTGCAATCTGCGACGGTCAGTCAAGCTCCTAGTGCCTCCGAAGTTTGCAGCGGCCCAAATTGTCAAAATTCAGCTCCCAAGGCTTCTGGCGACGTTACAGCCCGACTTCCGAAGGAAACCGCGAACCCCGTTCCCCCTGCTGAGGAGGTTAATTTGCCTCGAATTCCGTTGCAGCCGTCGCCGTCCGCCAACCAGCAAGAGGCTTTCAATGGCTCTGGGTTTACGAAACCGGGAAATACTAGCGTTCCTGTAGCTGATGTTTCTGCTCCTCCGGTGTTCCCAACTTTGAGGAGCGAGCAGCTTGACGAGCAGATAGCGCGCTATCAAGAGTACATCCACCTGCACAAGAAACCGCCGGATATTTTAATTGTCGGTAGTTCGAGGGCGCTGCGGGGCATCGATCCGGCGGTTTTGGAAACCGCTTTGGCAGCTTCGGGCTATCCGGGGCTGAGGGCTTACAATTTTGGGGTTAATGGAGCTACTCTCCAGGTTGTAGATTCGATCGTCCGCCGGATTTTGCCGCCGCAACAACTGCCGAAATTGTTGGTGTTGGCTGACGGGGCGAGGGCTCTCAACAGCGGGCGGCCGGATTTGACTTTTAGTGCGATCGCTTCTTCGGAAGGTTACAGGCAATTGAGCCGGGGTAGTTTTCTGATCCGCACCAATCAATTAGAATCCGAAACATCGAAGGAAAGCGCCAACAATCCGGTGGCGACTGCGACTGAATTGGTGCAGAATTTGGGAGAAGCTCAAGCTAATGTTCAGCAATTGGTGAGTCAAAAGTTGGTGGAGGGTTCTGCAACTTACAAAAAGCGCGATCGACTTAAAGGGTTTTTGCGATCGATCGTTAATCCCTCAGCCCCTGTTGCAACCGACAGCCCCCAAACCGCAGCCCTGGGTGAACAAACAACTGAAAACGTTCAGCCCACTGCTGCGAGTAAACCAGTCAGCGAGTATCAACCAAATGGCTTTTTGCCGATCGATATACGCTTCAATCCCGAAACTTACTTTCAGAAACACCCGAAAGTATCTGGTTATTACGACTCCGACTATCAAAATTTTAAATTGGTAGGCGAACAAGCTCTAGCACTCAAAAATCTGATCGAATTTACCAAAGTTCGCAACATTAATCTGGTGTTTGTTAATATGCCTCTGACTGAAGATTATTTAGACCCGGTGCGGACAGGCTACGAACAAGAATTCCGGCAATATATGCAAGAATTAGCAGCTCAAAGCGGACTAATTTTCCTAGATAAGAGTTTATTGTGGCCCCAGGCGCGGGAATCTTTTTCCGACCCCAGCCACCTCAACCGTTACGGTGCTGTTGCAGTTTCTAAGCGGTTGGCTCAAGATCCCATGATTCCCTGGCCAGCGCAACAATAGTTCTAATTTTTGAGCTTTGAGTTATTTTAGATGTTAAATGCTCCTTAGATGTTGCACCATTGTCAAGAACCGGCTCTTCGACCCGTTCCACAAAGAGTGAGTTTTCTTCTTGTGGAACAGGCCGGAAAGCCTGTTCCTAAACAAGTAATATCAGGTTCGGTTAAATAGATATAATTCCTGTAGGGGCGGGTTCACCAATAATAATTGCCTAAAATTGACAATCTCATAAACCCGCCCGGTCGGTTCTTATAAGCAATTAACCGAACTTGATATAATTGAGAATGGTGCAAGATGTTAAATGCTCCCAACATTGCGAGTGCGGCGCGACTATCTCAAAACTATTCTTTCCTGCGGCTAAATTACTGAAAATGAAAAGATTGATATTTCCTGAAAATAGCAAAAATACACAGATAAAAAATCCTATAAAAAATCTGCCTTTGATATTTTTTATATTATCTTTAGCATTTTTCTGTTTCAGTTTGTATAAAGGTTTCTTTTTACCTGTAGCTTTATCATCTGGGCCGCCCAGCAACGAACAAAGTAGCGAACAGCAAACTCTCGCACCCTTTGAAGAGGTTATCAAAGACACGCAAAAGTTAGAGGGATTATTTACCCTTTACCGCAATCAAGCAACTGATAAAGTATATCTGGAAATTAAACCGGAACAATTCAACAAAAAGTTCCTATGCTTTGTGACATTGGCATCGGGTTTGGGGGAAGCGGGCATTTTGAGCGGAATGCCGATCGGCGATTTCTTGTTTCAACTGCGGCGCGTCCAAAATAACGTGCAGTTTGTGATACCAAATATCAATTTTCGCACAAGTCCGGGCGACCCGCAAGCAGGTTCGGTAGCACGGGGATTTAGCGACTCGATTCTCTATTCTTTGCCTCTCAAAAGCATTCATCCGCAAAGACAAACTCTGCTAATCGATTTAGGCGATTTGCTGATGAGCGACAAACGCGATTTGCCAGGGGTAAAAGCGATTTTGCCGATGCTTTTGGGCGCTTCTTACTCGATCGATGCAGACAAGTCTTCTTTTAAAGATGTTAAAGCGTTTCCGCTGAATGTGGAGATTGCTTCTGTCTATGGTTTTTCTAGCGATAATGACAGTGAAGTTAACTATTTACCTTCGGTTCCTGACAGTCGGGCTTTTAACCTCCGCATTCACTATAGTTTCTCGGAAGTGCCGCTAAATAACGGCTATCGCCCCAGACTTGCAGACGAGCGAGTGGGCTATTTCCTCACAGCATATAAGGACTTTTCTGACAAGAATAGCCGGGAGCCTTTTGTGCGCTATATCAATCGCTGGCATTTGCAAAAGCAAATCCCGACAGCGCCGATGTCGCCTCCGGTTCAGCCGATCGTCTTTTGGATTGAAAATAATGTGCCTACCGAATACCGAAACGCAATCCGCGAGGGCGTTTTGGTGTGGAACAAAGCTTTTGAAAAAGCAGGTTTTACTGAGGCAATTCAGGTCAAACAAATGCCGGACAATGCTAAATGGGACCCGGCTGATGTTCGCTACAATACTATCCGCTGGTCGAGTTCTTTTGAGCCTCAGTTTGCCGGCATCGGGCCGTCTCGCACTAACCCGCTGACTGGGGAAATTTTGGATGCTGACATTCTGTTGGATGCTAATGTTGTCCGGGAAATCAAACAGGGCTATCGGTCTTTGGTGGAACAAAATCGATCGCTTTCTAAGAGTTTTCAAGGGCGAAACGGTTCTAATACTAATCCCTGTCAGTTTGGGATGTATTCTCGCTATTTGAATGTGCTAGAAAATGGGGATTTAGGAAAAAGCAGCAGGGAAAATGCTCAAGGTGGAATTGCTGATGATTTGCCGACTTTGGTAGAAAGATACCAAGAGCAAAAGCGATCGTCTTTATCGCGGTTGATGTCGAGTTCGGATATGTGTTTTGGGTTGGAATCGAACCGCCAGTTTGCGATGGGGGCAATGTCGATCGATTTGTTGGAAAATGCAGCGCCTAGCAGTGGGACGATTGACAATTATGTGAATGAATATATCCGATTTTTGACAGCCCACGAAGTCGGTCATACTCTCGGTTTGAGGCACAATTTTCACGGAAGTACGATGCTGCAACCGGAGGATTTGCACAATACTCAGGTAACTCGCACGCAAGGTTTGGTAGCGTCGGTGATGGATTATGTGCCGATTAATTTGGCACCTCCGGGAACTGTGCAGGGCGACTATTTTCCAACGATTGTAGGGCCTTACGACGATTGGGCGATCGAGTATGGTTACAAGGTGATTGGCGGCCGGGACCCGAACAGCGACTTACCCACGCTGCAACAAATTGCCAGCCGCGCTGCGGAACCCCAATTATCTTACGCGCCGGATGAGGATTCTTTTGATATTCTCGATCCGGCTGCAAATACCTTTGATCTCAGCGCCAATATGCTGAGGTATTCGCAATGGCAATTGGATAATGCTAGGGCGATGTGGAAGCGTTTGGAAAAGCGAATTCCGGTTGGGGGAGATGGTTATAACGAACTGCGGGTGATGTTTGATTCGGTGTTCGGGTATTATGTTCAGCAGGTGATGAATGCTACTTTGTATGTGGGGGGACAGTCGTTTAGTCGGATTCGCCCTGGAGATACTAATGCGAAGTTGCCGTTTGTGCCGATCGAACTTTCTGTGCAGCGAGAAGCATTAGCAACCCTTGAAAAGTACGTTTTTGCGCCGGATGCGTTTAGTTTTGCGCCGGAATTGCTGAATAAATTGGCGCCTTCGCGCTGGGAGCACTGGGGAAGTCCGGCTTTGGTGTTTCCTCTAGATTACCCGATCGGCGATCGAATTACTTTTTTGCAGCGGTTTGTGTTGCGGGTTTTGCTATCTCCGATGCGTTTGGCGAGACTGCGGGATGCCGAGTTAAAATCCGCCCCGGAAACTGCTTTGAGGTTGCCGGAAGTGTTGAACACTGTGCAAAAGGATATCTGGCAAGAGGTTTTGCAGCCGGAAAAGAAGATGCAAATTTCAACTTTTCGGCGTTCTTTGCAGCGGGAACATTTAGCAATTTTGATCGGAATGGTACTGCGAAAAACGAATGTTCCAGAGGATGCGCGGAGTTTGGCTTGGTACGAGTTGCGGCAGTTGCGGGAGGGTTTGAGCAAGAGTATTCGGAATTTGGATCGGAATGCGGATGCTTATACGCGGGCTCATTTGGAGGAAACGCGCGATCGAATTTCTAAGGTTTTGAATTCGCAAATTCAGTCAAATTAATCTTATATAGGGCTTACGCATGGGGGCCCAGAAACCGGGTTTTTTACGATAATATTTCGTGGCCACCCCCAGATTCGATAAAAAACCCGGTTTCTTTGGTGGAAGTGCGTAATTCCTGACTTAGGAATGAGAACTAAATAACTTCCACTCTTGAAAGTGGGATGGGCGTCCCGCCCGTCCTTTTTGGACGGGCTATAAGAGCCCATCCCACAATAACAATTAAAATTGTAAGTTATTTAATTCGCGATCCTTATTAATTGGGTATTTCTATCTGCAATCAAAAATTATGACTACAGATACTTCCAACAAACATCACCTGCGATTGGCGCTGTTTTGGGCCTTACTGGGCACTCTGGCAGCGTTGGCATTATTTCCTTATGCGCTGTCTCTGAATCCAGCAGTCGCGCAACTGCCTACACCCTTACCTGTTATAGCTATTGCTTCCGCCCTTCAGACTGGACTTCTTTTGATTCTCCTGAATTGGATTGGGCTTCGCCTCGGTAACTCGATCGGACTTGATACCCCCATAGCTCGTGCTTTGGTATACGGACAGCCTTTCGCGCCAATATCTAAATCTGCCCTTAACACAGCGCTAATTGTAGGCTGCATCGGTGGCATCGTCTTAATTGGATTGAGTTTAGCTTTCCAACCTTGGATGCCGCCAATGGCAACTCCAACAACGCTCGAAATTGACCTGTGGAAACGCATATTAGCTTCCTTCTACGGAGGCATCACCGAAGAACTCTTGCTGCGACTGTTCGGTATGACATTGATTGCGTGGCTACTTTGGAAGATTTTTGAGCGAGACAAACCGCAACCCTCTACATTGATTTTTTGGCTGGCAATTGTGGCGGCTGCAATATTGTTTGGTGTGGGTCATTTGCCTGCGGCTGCGAATGTCTGGGCATTAACCCCGATCGTCGTTATCCGCACCATTACACTCAATGCCCTCTTAGGAATTCCCTTTGGTTTTCTTTACTGGCGTTGGGGATTAGAATACGCAATGTTATCTCATTTTTTGGCGGATTTGGTACTGCACGGAATTGGAGGAAGTTAGCAAGAGATGCAAACAATGCAATGGTACAACGAACCTTTACAATGGCATGAGGATAACGATGTTATCCACGTTACCGCAGGCGCCAAGACTGACTTTTGGCGCCAAACTCATTACGGATTTATTCGCGATAACGGCAACTTTTACTACCGTCAAGTGTCAGGCGACTTTACAGCCGAAGTCAAAATTACTGGTTGCTATCGATCGCTCTACGATCAAGCAGGATTGATGATTCGAGAGAGCGAAAATATCTGGCTAAAGTGCGGCATTGAGTTTGTTGAGGGAGTGCAAAACGTGAGTGCGGTTGTGACACGAGACTATTCCGATTGGTGTGTTATGCCGCTGGAAGTGCCGCCTGTTTCCCTGTGGCTGCGGGTAAAGCGCCGAGCTGAAACGGTGGAAGTGCAATACTCGTTGAATGGGTCAGACTATTCAATGATGCGACTGGCATATCTAACTGAGTCACCAATCGTTCAAGTTGGGTTAATGTGTGCGGCTCCCCAAGGTGAAGGCTTTGCAGTCGAATTTGAAGGCTTTAAGCATAGTAAGCTGATCTAATAATGTGGATGGTAAAAAAACGATTTCTGCGCCACTCCATATATAAAATTAAAATTAGGGGTAAGTGCTTTTCACTTACCCCTACCATTTTTTTGGCGCTTTTTAACTTACTAAAAAATCTAGCAATAAATCACCACAAAAGCGACGCCATTTATGCTAGAAATATTTGTCGATGTTGAGGGTCAAAATCATAAATGCTCCGAGCAAATGACCTGCGCTCATGCAAGCCAGAAATGCCGGTACGCTAACATTGTTGAACAAAGAGGGGAAGGGTAAAGGCATTTTCGGCCCGACGTGGGGATACCAAATTCGGCGACTGAGAACTAGCAATGCTAAGATATTGCAAACAAACATCACTAGAGGCTTTTGCCAATTTCCTGATGCTGTGTCAGCCAGTGTCGATTCTACTACTGCCAGTAAATTTGAGTTAATCATCGTTGATGCTCCTATTTTTCATAAATTATCAGAAATGCTTGATGAGATTTCTTGCCAAAAATACAGCAGGGGCGATCGCCTTTACGCCATAAATATCTGTTGCTATTAATATTCACCGCGCCAGCTACAGCGCCCCCACCCGTAATCGTCGAATCACAGCAAGAAGTCTTTTAATGCCATTCAAAAGTAACGAAAGATACAAAGGGACAAAACCATACTCGCTGCCATTTGTAACTTTTAGCCTGTCTGGCAGTGGCGGCATTTACTCACGCTGCCAGACAGGAAACACACCTACTCATTACTGAGCAATGTAGGTAGGCAGAAAGTGGAGAATGTCGCGCAGAACGCTAAATCCAGCAGCATCCCAGAGCAAATAAGCTAAGAAACCGATCATCGCTAAGCGACCGTTCCAAAGTTCTGCTTGTGGGTTGAAGCCAAACAAGAAGGCATTCCGATCTTTGCCGTTGTAAGCATTAGCTGTAGGAGGCAGGTTAGTAGGACGAGTTTCCATGTTTTTACATTCCTTAACAATGTTTCGCTTCTCATGGTAGCGGCCTAATTTCTGCTTTGCTATCTGTCTCTAGGCCCAAGATACACACAAGTCTAAAGGAGGATTTGGAAACGGAAAAAAAAATGTTAAGTTTTGTTTCGCGAGATTTTTCAGCGATCGCCTGTATCTGTAGATACTAAATACAAGTGCAAGTTGAGATTGCTGCTGTGACAAGCCCGATCGCGCTGCCGCGACAAACAACGGCGCTTTTGACTCGTCAGTAGATTTGAGATTTGAGATTTACTCTACAGATGAATCTGGAAGCTCTAAAATTTTGGCAGACTCACGACTGTTGTCGGAAAGCAAGTATCCGTTTTTGAGCTCGCTCAGACTGAATCCGCGAAATCCTAGAAGCAAGAAAATTTAGTAAATTTAAACTCAAAAGCCGAACACATAGCGCGGGAGTTAATTAAAATAGGAGATAAACAGATCGATCGGGAGAAACAGTTATCGAAACCATCTACGGCCATCTTCAAGGTTTAAAGTCCAGCCAGCTCAAGCAACTCGAAAAGCTGTACCACCAGCGACTACCGGGCGATCGCATCACCACTGCAGAATTCGCCCAGCGCGTCGCCGCCATCAGCACGGAAATAGACAAACCAATCTGCACCTACATCAACCGCCGCGGACAAGTAATTCGCGTCGGCGTCGGTTCACCCCGCCAAACCCAGATTGCACCCTTAGAATTACCCCGGTATGGGGGAGGTCGCCTCAGCGGCATTCGCTGCATCGCTACCCACCTAAAGCCAGAAAGCCCAAGCGAAGCAGCCCTCACAGCAATGGCTATTCAGCGCCTGGACGCCCTCGTTTGGCTGACACTGACGGGGGGAGGATTTCAGCGCCGGGGCGGTGGTGCGACTGGTTACATCCAAGAAACTTATCTCGCTCACCTGGTACCCCAGGGAGATCAGCCCAATTTTGAGTTCTCTGTTTTGAGCGCTCAGTTAGAACCAGATTCAACTGATGAAATAGAAGAGCCTTCAATTCCCAAGTCACTCATTCAAACTCCACACTTTCCCTGGAAAATATCAGAACCTCTGAATTTGGAAGAACTCGCTGACCAAGACTTTCTGGATTTGGTGGAAGGACTCGAAGCAGAGTTTGAAGCAGAGTTTGTCGCGGGGGAGGTCGATGCAGACCAAGACAAAGTGCTGTTGGTAGGTGTAATGACTCAGCACATGACTCAGTTGGAGTTTGAGGACGGGCTGGCAGAAATCACGCGGCTGGTTGAAAGCGCCGGCGGTCAGGTTCTGCAAACAGTGCGCCAAAAACGATCGCGCCCCCATCCGCAGACAGTGGTCGGCGAAGGCAAAGTTCAGGAAATTTCCCTGACCGCTCAGACGATTAGCGCTAACCTCGTGGTATTCGATCGCGACCTGGCACCCGCACAAATACGTAACTTGGAAACTCAGATAGGTCTTCGCGTTGTCGATCGAACAGAGGTAATTCTCGACATCTTTGCCCAAAGAGCTCGATCGAGCGAGGGTAAATTACAAGTCGAACTCGCTCAGCTAGAGTACGCCCTGCCCCGGCTCAGAGGTCGCGGTCAGGCAATGTCGAGACAGGGTGGCGGCATCGGTACCAGAGGCCCTGGGGAAACCAAGCTAGAAACCGAACGGCGGACGATCGCCAAACGCATTTCTCGATTGCAACAAGAAGTAAATCAACTGCTGGCCCACCGCTTCCGGCTGCGGCAGAACCGCCATCATCACGATGTACCCTCAGTGGCGATCGTTGGCTACACTAACGCCGGTAAATCTACTCTGCTCAACCTGCTCACAAATTCCGAAGTCTATGCCGCCGACCAGTTATTTGCCACCCTCGACCCCACAACTCGACGGTTGACCATTCCTGGCACTGTCACTAGGGAACCGCTATCGATCGTCCTCACAGATACAGTGGGCTTTATTCGCGAACTGCCTCCCGCCTTGATCGACGCTTTCCGGGCTACCCTCGAAGAAGTCACTGACGCCGATGCTTTGCTGCACCTCGTCGATCTCTCCCATCCCGCGTGGCAGAGCCAAATTCGATCGGTCATGAATATTTTGACCGATATGCCCGTAACTCCCGGCCCAGCCCTTGTAGTCTTTAACAAAATAGATGCCGTAGATGGAGAGACTCTCGCCCTCGCCCGAGAAGAATTTCCTCAAGCAGTATTTATTTCGGCCGCCAAAGGTTTGGGGATGGAAACTCTCCGCGACAGACTAGCTCAGCTCATTCAATACGCCCTCTACCCTCGGTAAATACTTAAATATTCCTTTTGAATAGTTGACATGGGGGAATATACGTACATATACTGAGGACAGATTTAGTCGAAATATGAGATGATAAAAGAGTAGTCAGATTGTGCATGGCAAAGTACAATACAGCAGCTCTATTTGGCGAGCGGTTAAATAATTAATTCCCGGAGGCCGCGGTCAAGGTAAAAAGACTCTTTGTTAATGGCTGTAAGGGCTGTTGGTTCAGAGGTAGCAAAAAGATGTTGCTTAACTGTTGGTTAACTGTTGGTTAACTCTGTGCAAACTACCTGTCTGTGCAAACCTCTGTGCAAACCACGGTACGGGATGTCAAGGTAAAAGAGAATAATTTTATTAAAGTGTTTGGGCACTTACCTCAAGCGCTATACTATCTTTTACAGACGTCCGCGAGAGAATACATCTTATTGATTGTAAATTGATTGTAAGATTGATTGTAAGAACTCTAAAATCCTTGCCCGTCGTACAGCGCTAATCTCTAGGACTATTTCTATTTTTCGATTTTACCACTGTTTAACTAAATAGTTATGTGTACGCCACTGGCAAAACTAGCAATTGGACTCTCTGCCACAATGGCAACAGCGTTTTACTATCTAGCTGCCGCCCCTCCGGCAGCTGCAGTAGATGTCTGCGGTCCGGGAAATTATTCTACTGCCTGTGCCCCCCCGCCGGCACCCACCCCAACGGCATCGGAGAGCCCATTGGCGACCCAGCCGCGTTTATCCCAAATATACAGAACTACACCTTCGAGAAATGCAACTTCTATTCCGGAACCGGGTACTGCGATCGCAGTCCTACTGACAGGTGCAGGTATGATATGTTCCTGCAGAAAGCGAAACAATCAGGTTGGTCCGCAGCGCTAGGCAGGCTGATGACCAACCTGTTTGCCTTTAAAATGTCTCCGTTTTTTTTAAGCGAGGATATTTGTTTACTTAAATTTATATAAAAAATAAAAAGTTGTATAAAAAATAACTTGACACCTAGCTTGTGCGCTGCAAATAAAGCCGGATGTTGAAGGAAGAAAGCGATAGCGACTTCAATCAGGGTAAAAAAAAGGAAGAAGGCAAATGCACTTCCCTGCAAGGGTTTTAGCAATGAATAACCTCCGGTGCAACAGATAAGGTTGCTATATATAATAAAAATTAAAATATAAAAATTAAAATAAGATTGGTTAAGATCAATGCTTCGCACAGTTTTTGAGAACCCACCGTATAATAAGGGTTTCAAGGCTCCTAGGCAAGTTTGCTACCAACGAAAAATCGAGGGTTTCAGCCTAGGAAGTAAAAAAAGTCCGCACTAGGGTTAAGATTAAAATTAAAAAATATTGTTATTGTTTGAGCGTCCCATGACCCCTAAAGTAGAAATTTACACTTGGAGAACCTGCCCGTTTTGCATTCGTGCCAAAGCACTGCTGAAACGAAAAGGGGTTGATTTCACAGAGTACGCGATCGACGGAGATGAAGCGGCACGGGATCAAATGAGCGATCGAGCCCACGGAGGTCGCACCCTGCCCCAGATATTTATTAACGACCAACACATAGGCGGCTGCGACGACATCCACCAACTCGATACTCAAGGCCTGCTAGATCCGCTGCTAGCAGCAAAATGAGGCATTCCCTGTGGAATTTTCAATTAGCCCAAATTTTTAGGCGACCAATTCTTAATTTTAACTGACAATGAAATTTGCATTCATCATCGATCCCCTCGCGCGACTAATTCCAGGACACGATACCAGCGTAGCGCTGATGGAGGCAGCTCAAGAGTTGGGTCACGAAGTCTGGGCGACTCAAGCCAACGAATTAAGCGTCATCGGCGGCAAAACCTGGGCAATGCTCAGTCGGGTAGCCCTCACCCCAGTAAAAGTGGTAGAGGGACGCTGGGAGGCGGCTGAGGCTTGGTACCAGGTAGAACATCCTACTTTGCAGCCTCTGGAAGCAATGGACGCTGTATTTATGCGGACAGATCCCCCAGTCAACATTCCTTACCTTTACGCTACTTACCTTCTAGATGGCATCGATCCGGCTAAAACTTTGGTAGTTAACAGTCCCAAAGGATTGCGGGCGGCGAATGAAAAGATGTATGCTTTGCAATTTGAGGGAGCGATTCCTGAGACAATTGTTTCTCAAAACAAGCAGGTAATTCGGCAATTTGTTGAGAAAAAAGGAGCAGCAGTTCTTAAACCCTTGGGCGGCAAAGCTGGCGAGGGGATTTTGTTTTTGGAAGCGGACGATCGCAATCTTAACTCCCTGGTCGAAATTAGCACTCAACAAGGGCAAATTCCAGTGATGGTTCAGACTTATCTGCCGGAAGCCAAAGAGGGAGACAAGCGGATTATATTGTTAAACGGCAAGCCGATCGGTGCTATCAACCGCATTCCCACGGGCAATGAATTTCGCGGCAACATGGCCGTCGGCGGCCGAGTCGCAAAAACCGAAATTACCGATCGCGAACTGGAAATTTGCACTCAGTTAGAACCAGTGCTGCAACGGGACGGACTGTACTTTGTCGGCATTGATATCATTGGCGGTTATCTCACAGAAGTTAATGTCACCAGCCCTACAGGGATCAGAGAAATTGACTTGTTTGAGGGCGTTAATTTGGGGAAACAAGTAATTGAATGGGTGGAGAAGGAAGAAGGAAAGCACGACACGGATTAGGACACGGATACACGGATTAATTATCGAGCGTTCCTTCTGATTTTGAAGTTATTAGTTATTAGTTAGTTGCTACCAATACCTAATACTTCGGTTACGCGGTTCATGAACGAAGTCGCAGGGCAGCACAAGTTCCCAATTCCCAATTCCCAATTATTAAATTATGTCAAAAATTGGCGTTGCAGTAGTCGGTACCGGTTTTGGTCAAAAAGTACACATTCCCGGATTCCAGGCCCATCACCGGACAGAGGTTGTGGCTGTTTATCACCGGAATTTAGACAAAGCAAAGGATCTCGCCTCTACCCACAATATCCCCTACGCTTGCGACTCGATCGCCGATATAGTAGCCATCCCAGAAGTGGCGGGAGTCAGCATTTCCACACCGCCCTTTTTGCATTATGAAATGGCAAAAACCGTCTTGGAAGCAGGCAAGCATTTATTATTAGAAAAACCCACAGCCCTGACAGCAAATGAAGCCAGGGAACTTTACCGATTGGCAAACAACGAATCTCAAACCGATTTTAAAAATGGTGGTTCGAGAGCAATTGCCACAATGGACTTTGAGTTTCGCTTCATCCCCGCATGGCAAATGCTAGCAGAACTATTGGCAGCAGAATATGTGGGAGAAAAGCGTTTAATTAAGATTGATTGGCTGGTATCGAGCCGCGCTGATGCGAGTCGCCCCTGGAATTGGTACGCGCAAAAAGAGCGAGGCGGCGGAGTTTTGGGCGCGACTGGTTCTCACGTTTTTGATTATATTAGCTGGCTGTTCGGCCCGCCACAGAGGCTTTCTGGGCAATTGATTACAGGAATTTCGCGGCGGCCAGATCCGAATGATTCGGGAAAATTAAAATTAGTTGATGCAGATGATTCTTGCACGTTGATGTTGGAATTAGCTGGGGGAACGCCTTGCCAAGTTTGTTTGAGTTCTGTTACGTATCAAGGGCGGGGACACTGGGTGGAAATATACGGGAGTAAGGGTACGTTGGTGTTGGGAAGCGACAACCAGCAAGATTACGTCCACGGATTTCGCTTGTGGGGTTCCCAAGGTGGAGAACCTTTAGCTGAAATCAAAATTCCTCAAAGATTGGAGTTTCCTCAAGTTTATCCAGACGGGAGAATTGCACCGTTTATTCGAGTAGTAGATAGGTGGGTTGAAGCAATAGATGCAGGTAAATCCTTGATACCGTCCCTCAGAGAAGGGGTTTACTCGCAGTTGTTGATGGATTTGACCCAGGAGTCGAATGCTACGGGGACTTGGGTAGATTTACCGAGTATTGATAAATTTTTGGGCACTAAGTAAAAACTCCCAAAGCAATCTCTCGCACTCGATCGCACCCCAAACCCGATAAACTACAAATAGAGAAACTCAATCCCACCCTATATCAAGAGTCGGTAGTTGTCAGTAACGAGCGGGCTAAAGCCACGCTCGCTTGTAAGAGCGATCGAGCAAGCTGTACTGACCAGCTATCGCCTTAACTGGCTACGTTATTTAGGTCACGACACCCGCTTGATGCGAAGCTAGTCCCTTGCTCTGTCGCTAGTAGTTAAACAGCCTTAAAGTCACGCTCGGCAGTGCTGCCAGCCGGCGCAAGCCTCTATAACATTGGCGAAGCTAACATTACCCCGCAAGGGAGATCGAGGCAACCATACCTCACCAGAGGGGCAACCATACCCCTCTACCCCGCAAGGGGATTCAAAGCGATTGAAATCGCCGGGTCGTTTTCCTCTCAGGACTAAAGTCTCTGAGCTTCCCACTTACCGAGCTTTTTTGTGAATGGCGCGCCCTGAAAGTCCTTGCCTCAGTATAGCGATCGCTCGCCTGAGAACCGCTGGGGCAAACCATTTTGCCACTTGGGTTCTACAAGCTCCTTATCCCAGCGGGTACGTTCACCACGACTGTATGTGGCCCGATACCCTCTCCCAATCTTGGAAAGCTTGGCAGGAAATGTTTTCGCCCTCCGGGACAATTCACGAATTGCCCCTAAATCCTGATGGCAGTTTGGTCTCGCCAGAAAACAACCAGAATATACTGGCAGAAACTGAACAACGAATACCGACGCCCTCTGTGCCCCTCCACCTCGGTCAAGGGGGGTGGGGCGACAAGGGGGATCAGCATCCGCCTCGGCCACCGGCAAGCTACAGCAGTCGCCTGATGCAGCATTTGGGGATTAATCTTTGGCAGTGGCTGTTTGAAGGGCCGATTCAGGGTAGTCTGCAGGAAAGTAAAGGTATCGCGATCGGGCAAAATCTACCCCTGCGAGTGCGCGTAGACTTGCGCGAACCGTATTTAATTGCTTTACCTTGGGAAATTATGCAGCCTCAAGCTGGTCAACCAGCAATTTCTCTGTCGCAGCAATTGCTTTTTAGCCGCACTACCAGCAATGTTGAACCTTTGCCACCCCTGCATCCTGCGGAGTCGCTCAACATTTTGCTAGTTTTGGGACAAGCAGAACCAGGCGGCGGTGCTAATTCTCAATTTTCCAACAGTAATAACGGTCATTTGCAGTTGGGAGAAGAAGCACTCGCCCTAGCTGGCATTCTGGAAAGTGCTTTTCAAACCGACGACAGCGGCAAATATTTTGACATCAGCGTTCCGACTCGCGTCGATACTCTGATCGAACCTACTGCGGCGGAACTCATTTCTCGGCTGGAAACGCAAACTTACAACATTCTGTTTTACGCCGGCCACGGGATACCGGGCCCCGACGGCGGTTTGCTGTTTTTGGGGCCGGAAACGGCGATTAATGGCACTGAACTGGCTCAAGTATTAGTTCGGTGCCGCGTGACTCTGGCGGTGTTTAATGCCTGCTGGGGAGCTCAGCCGGCGGTGGAGAGGTGGCACTCAACTAACGGCCAGCAACAGGCGATCGCCCGCAGCAGTTTGGCTGAGGTACTGATCCATCACGGGGTGCCTGCGGTGTTGGGGATGCGGGACTCGATCGCCGATCGCGAGGCCCTGAGTTTTATCCAAACTTTTGCCCAAGCTTTGGCCGGACGGATGTCGATCGATCGGGCAGTCGCCGTCGCCAGACAGCAGTTACTGACGCTCTACAAGTTCAATCAACCGGCTTGGACGCTGCCTGTGCTGTATATGCACCCTGAGTTTGACGGTCAGCTAACTGAGCCGGTAGATGACCTGAAAACTGAGTTGCCTTTAAATTCTTCTACTTGGCTGGGACGGTTGCCGTCTTGTGCTTATTTGCGGGGGCGCGATCGACCCAATGGCAAATCCACCGACTCGAGCAATCAGGTTTGGCCCATTCGCGCAGGTATGGTTCGAGTCGGACGCTGGGAAGAAAACGACGTAGTGATTCGAGAACAGTGGGTTTCTCAAAAACACGCCGAGATTTTCTGCCGAAACACGATCGGAGATAGCCGGGAAGAACCTAGCTACTTCCTGCGCGATTTTTCTCGCTACGGGACTCTAGTTTTGGGCTCTGAGGGATGGCAGAGAGTTCACCACCAAGAATTGCTGCTACGCAGCGGGACTCAGCTAAAATTTGGCAGTTCTCAAGGTCAGATTTTTGAGTTCACTATTGAGGTTCCTAAAACTTCGGGCTACAGTGAGACTGATTGCGGAACGAATTAAGGTGCGGGTGTAGCTAATGAAGACAAGCGGCGAGTAGCACAGCAAAGTTCTAGGCGTTAAGTCTCCAGTCTGAATTTAAGAGAGTTACTCACCACTGATAGCTCGGCACTAGCTCTTGGCACAGTCCCCCCTCTGTCTTTTCCTTTTCCCACTTAGGTATTACATCATGGCTACCCAATCTACTGATTCTGAATATTTTCGCGATTCTCAAACTCAGGCCCAGATGGAACTTCTCGCCACAATTGTTCAGACTGATGTTGCTTACCCCTGGAATCCTGCACAGCTTGAATCGGAATCTTATTTAACTGCCCTAGAGCAGGAATTTGCGCTATCTGATTCATTCAGCGACAGCGATATTGCCCTGAAGTCCCAAGTTTTATTCTCGCAATTAGAACAAGTTTGGCTGACGACTTCTCTGCAAAAGTCTTTGCGCGAGAAATTTGCTCGCGTTCCTCAAGATTTTCTGGCCAGCATCGCTCAAAGCGTGCAAAACGCCACTGTTAAGTATCAATCTTTAGCTGACCAAATGGTAGAGTGCGTCTTAGATATTTTGCCTCAGTGGGCTGAGGAAGATTTGCAGGTGTTGGCACGTCCTTTGGCTTATGCCATGCGAGATGTGGATTCGGAAGGGGGAGAATTAGTGATGGCTACTAAAAGACCTTGGGCCCAATTGTCGGAAATAGAACAAGCCAGAGTTAGTTTGGCTGTCGCCCGCTATGCAATCTCGCAATTAGAAATTGCTGATTAGTTTTTGGATGGCTAAATTTTTGTGCTGCGATCGCGGTAATTTTTTTAAATTAATATAAAATTAATCTACCTTTAGTTAGATGTCAAATTCGGCTAATTGTTAAATCCTAGGGATTGCTATAGTTTGATATAGCAATCCTATTTGATTTGTAGAGTAGCACCAATCCGTAGTATTTCGGCGTAATCCGAGGTATTGCAGCTACTCCAGACCACTCAAAGCGAGTAATCGTTATCTCTAAGCGTTTAAGTTCACACCTTGGGATTCGCTAGTTCCAAGCTCTGTAAGTAGATTGTTAAACATCCGAGATTGGTTAGAGGAAGTGCAATCTGCATAGTACCGAGAAGATAACAGGGTTGAAGCAAACTTTACTTTTAGGAAGCAACGCCAAAATGTTGAAACCCAATTTCGTTTTTGTAATTGATGCCAACAAGAAACCGCTGACACCATGTAAGCCTTCTATGGCGAGACGTTTATTATCGATGGGTAGAGCGTCTGTTTTTAGAAGATATCCGTTCAGCATCATTCTCAAAAAAGAGGTTGCAGATATTCCTAAACCCGTCACAATTAAACTAGACCCCGGTTCTAAAACCACAGGGATTGCTCTTGTTCAAAACGACAAAGTAATCTTTGGTGCTGAGTTGACTCATCGCGGTCAAGCCATCAAAGCATCTTTAGAATCCCGTCGTTCTCTACGTCGGGGGAGGCGTTATCGTCACACTCGCTATCGGCAAGCACGGTTTCTCAATCGCACCCGCCCTTCAGGTTGGTTGCCTCCAAGTTTGCAGCATCGCGTAGAAACTACTTTGACATGGGTGAATAAATTAATCAAATTTGCACCCATCAGTGAGATCGTTCAGGAGCTTGTCAGATTTGATTTACAACAACTTGAAAACCCAGAAATCTCAGGCATTCAGTATCAGCAAGGCATTTTATGTGGGTACGAAATCCGCGAGTATTTATTGAATAAATGGAACAGGAAATGCGCTTACTGCGACGTGACTGACACACCATTGCAAGTCGAACACATCCAGCCCAAAGCAAAAGGTGGCACAAATCGGATCTCCAATCTGTGCCTGGCTTGCGAGAAATGCAATCTCAAAAAAGGGACTCAGGATATTAGCGTTTTCTTAGCCAAAAAGCCAGATGTTCTGCGATCGGTTCTAGCTCAAGCAAAACGCCCATTAAAAGACGCGGCGGCTGTCAACTCAACCCGATGGGCATTGTTCAACCGACTCAAAGAAGCGGGTATTCCTGTCTCCACAGGTTCGGGTGGTCTGACCAAATACAACCGCACTCGATTAAGCCTGCCTAAAACTCACTGGTTAGATGCGGCTTGTGTGGGTCAGATTGATTCCTTGGAGATGCTCGCCTTACAGCCCTTGCTGATTAAATCAACAGGACAAGGGAATCGACAGTCCACTAGAAACGATAAATACGGTTTTCCTTGTGCCAAGCCTAGACAGTCTTTTACTCATTGTAGGACTGGTGATATTGTTGCCATTCAGCTTCTAGAAGACCGCAAGCGATTCCAATCAGGACTTTACGTTGGACGGGTCAAGACTCCAACAGATAAAGGTGTTGAGATTAAGATCGGTAATTTTAGACTAAGTACAAAAGATATGAGCAACGTCAAATTCTTGCACAAACAAGATGGCTATCAATATGCGTCAATCAACTCCGCTTTACTCCAATAAAGGCGTTTCTAGTAATTAGACAAGATATAGCCTTTCTCTGTAACATGAGGTGCACGCTTGATAAGCGGGCATAGGCCTCCGTGGGCATAGGCCTCCGTGGGCATACCTCACCAAGATTGAGAACTGGTGTAATTTTTTTTGAACTATAGCAAGCGCGCCCGACGTTTATGACTGAGATGTGGCAGAATTTTTAGTAAGATTTTTATGGGCGGCGTCGCAGAAACGGCCCCCAAGAAATATTTTTTATTATGGAACAGGCCGGAAAGCCTGTTACGGACATTGCTGAAATCCTTGCCGAATATTGCTTCTGACCGAAAGCATCCAGGATACAAGCCCCCCAATTTATCCGGGGGGTCAATGCTTCAATTCTTTAATCTAAAATCTAAAATCTAAAATCGATTGACTTCTCTCCTCGGTAACTAAAGCCTTCTTCCTTCTTCCTTCTGCTATATTTGGCCAGGTTTGGACTCGCTTAGCAGTTTGGCAACAGCAAGCAAGATGAATTATCATACAAGGGTCAGAATGTTAAAAAATGTAAAAATAGTAATTGGGGAGTGTCGGAATTTTCAACTGAAGTAAAAAGTGGACAGCAGGAAACCCTTACTGTGGCATGCACGATCGGGACTTTAAAATTATTTTATGACAACTTCAAGATTTGATTTTCAAGACTTGAAACGCCGCTTTGGGCGGATTTCGCGGGTGCAGACGGCAACGCTAGTCGTGTTGGGGGTGGTTGCTTTCGCAGGTGCGATCGCCGCAGCCTGGTTTGGCAGTGAAGGTACAGTCAGCGGTATTTTTGCCACAATTAACATTTGGCAGCAAAACCCGCCTGTGTGGCTGCAAGTGCCTGCTACGAGCAAGATGTATTTGTTACTGCCGACTTTTATGCTGGTTTCGACCGCTTTAGCTGCAATTAAAATTTCGCCTCAACCGCAGAAATGGTCGCGCGCTGTGGTAGTTGCAATAGTTCTGGCTTTAACGATTCGCTACGTTTTATGGCGATCGCTCGCTACTCTAAATTTAACCGATCCCCTCAACGGTATCTTTAGTTTGGGGCTGTTTTTCCTAGAAATGTTACTGGTTTTTAACAGCAGTATTCAATTGTATTTAATGCTGAGAATGAAAGACCGGCGTCGAGAAGCCGATCGCATGGCAGTTGCAGTGGAAGCTGGAAACTTCACCCCGCCCGTAGATATTTTTATCCCAACTTACAACGAACCGGCTTTCATTTTACGGCGCAGTGTAATCGGCTGTCAAGCCTTAGATTATCCCAACAAAAAAGTATATTTGCTCGACGATACCAAGCGGCCTGAAATCAAGTTGCTGGCAAAAGAACTGGGATGCGAGTATATAACCAGACCCGATAATATTCACGCCAAAGCTGGAAACATCAATCATGCCACAGCCCTAACAAATGGAGAACTAATTGTAGTTTTCGATGCAGATTTTATTCCCACTAAAAACTTTTTAACTCGCACAGTTGGATTTTTTCAAAATCCCGAGATCGCCCTCGTTCAAACACCGCAAAGCTTTTACAATCACGACCCCATCTCCCGGAATTTAGGTTTAGAAAATGTGCTCGCGCCGGAAGAAGAAATCTTTTATCGGCAAATTGAAATCATCAAAGACAGCGCCGACAGCGTAGTTTGTTGCGGTACATCTTTTGTTGTGAGGCGAAGTGCTTTAGAAGCAGCGGGAGGCTTGGTCACAGATTCAATCTGCGAAGATTATTTTACCGGAATTCGGCTGTCAGCAACCGGATATCGCTTAGTTTATTTAGATGAAAAATTGAGTGCTGGTTTGGCGGCTGAAAGTATAGAGGCTCATCTAAATCAAAGGCTACGCTGGGCGCGAGGCACGCTTCAGGCATTTTTTATTGATTCCAATCCTTTAACAATTCGCGGTCTCAGATTCGTACAAAGGCTGTCTCATTTGGAAGGATTGTTGCACTGGTTTACCAGTTTAACCAAGGTTTTATATCTGTTGATACCTTTAGCTTATTCATTTTTTGGCATAATTCCTTTGCGGGCAAGTGCGCGGGAATTGCTGTACTTTTTCCTGCCTTACTATTTGGTGCAACTGACTGTGTTTTCTTGGCTGAACCGCAGATCGGGATCGGCTTTGCTTTCGGATATTTATTCGTTCGTCCAGTGTATTCCTTTAGCGGTGACGGTGGTGAGTTCCATGCTGAATCCGTTTGGGAAAGGGTTTCAGGTGACGCCAAAAGGAATGGCGAGCGATCGCTTTCGTTTTAATTGGAATTTGGGATGGCCTTTGATTGTCTTGTTCGCAGCTACAGCAGTCAGTTTGTGGCACAATTTCAACATTAATTTAGTTAAAAATGTTGGCACCGTACAGTCAATATCAGAAAGTGCAGATTTGTCAAAAAGCCTGGGTTGGGGATGGATTTGGAGCGCGTACAACCTGCTGATGCTGGGGATTGCCTTGCTGATTTTGGTGGATATTCCTAAGCCGGACATTTACGAATGGTTCAATTTACGCAGGGTTGTACAACTGAATATTGGCGGTCAAAGTTTTTGGGGTGTAACCACTGTAATTTCGGAAAGTGGCGCGGAAGTTGCTTTGACACAGTGGCCAAGTTTTGCGGTGAAAAATAAAGGCAGTAAAGAGAGTTTTACAGCAGCAGACATTTTGCCAAAATATGCCGTTCCGACAACTTTATCCCAGGGTAAAATAAAAGCGCTCCCTCGCAGTGCGACAGTCAAAGCAAGGAGATATGTAGGGCCGTCTGTTGTTGAGTTTGGCACTGAGCGTCCTTTGGCAAAAGGTTTGATTGATTGCGATTCGGCGACTTTGGAAATTATGGAAGAGAACTGTTTTATTCCTGTGGCTAAGATTGAGTTGGTGAGCGATAAATCTCAGTGGGAGTCGAGTTTTCGGGATGAAAAGGAGTGCAGTTTTGCGGAATTTCCCACTGTGCGAATTGCGTTCGATCGCCTGAACATTAGCCAGCACCGCTGTTTGATCGAAATGCTGTACTGTCGCCCGGGCCAGTGGCAGCGCCAGGAAACTCCCGGAGAATGGCGATCGTTGTGGCTGTTGTTGAGAATTGCTTTGAAACCGAGGGCTGTTTTTGAGAGGAATAGGGCAGTTAGGGCGATCGCAGTTTCGCAACTTTAGATCGAGTTTCCATCCCGCGCGGCTTGCACCAAACCTTTATCGCGCTAACAAAAAATCCCATCAAGCTGCCCCCGCCAAGGAAGAATGGTAGATTTTATAGCAACCGCCAAGACGGTTAGGACTTGTTAGGAATGAGAATTAAATAACTTAGAATTTTGATGGTTCTTGTGGGATGGGCGTCCCGCCCGTCCAGAAAGGGCGGGCGGGACGCCCAACTCACAAACTTGTGTAAATTATTTAATTCGCGATCCTTAATGGCTGACACGATTGATTTTATTGCTTCTTCCTTCTTCCTTCTGCTAAGCTGTTGCGCGTTTAAATTGCATATTCGGGACGGGCTCGCGTGCCCATCCCACAATAATTTGAGTGATTTTTGACACACAATTTAAATGGAGAACAGCTTATACATAGACAAATGACCAGAACTTGTTTTTTAATTAATCGGCACAAATTCGTAACCGTAACTGGTGCGATTTCCGGGTTTAACAGTTACTAATTGAACTGCGCGATTACGATCGCCCGAAGGTAAAAACCGAATCGGGCCCGATGCTCCTTTTGCCGAAAAATCTGAAGCCGATAACGCTTGTTGAATGCCTGTACGAGTCGGATTGCGCTCTAAACCGGCAATTAACGCGATCGTCGCATCGTAGGCTAAAGCTGTGCGCCAACTTACTTCAGCATTCCAAAGTTGTTTGGATGTTTGGGGAAAGTTGGACTGCGGATCTGCGAGAATGTGCCAAGGAACAGCCAGCACCATATCTGTTGCTCCTGCGCCACCTATTTGCAGTGTTTTAGCAGTATAAGCACCGTCTCCCGCTAGTAATGGCAGCCGTTTGGCGTTTACTTGCACTACTTGCAAAGCTTGGTCGATCGTGGTTGAATCGGATGCTAACAGAATCACTTCTGCTCCTTGGGCGATCGCACTTTTAACGCTATCGGCGGCATTAAAATTGCCATTAGCAAAGTCAAATTCCAATACTATTTGTCCTCCATCTCCGTAAACAGCCGTCGTGAATTCATCTTTTAAAGATTTGCTGTAACTGCTAGCAGAATTAAAAAATACAGCAGCTTTTTGCTTTTGCAATTTTTCCACCATATAACGGGAAAGAGCATTAGCTGCAAACCGATCGCTCGGCACTGTCCGAAATATATTGTTGGCAACTCCTGAGAGCTGCACTGACGTACTTGTTGGAGAAATTGCTACTAATTGTTTTTGCTGGTAAATCTTGCTAGCTGCTAGCGTTGTATCTGAACCAAAATGCCCAATTACTCCTATAATCTCCGAATTATTTGCTAAAGCAGTAGCAATTTGGGCAGCCATTTCTTGGTTGTTGTCATCCTTAGCAATTAGCACTTTTAATGGAGTCCCGCTAACGCCGCCTCTTTGGTTGATTTCATTTTGAGCTTGAGCTACGCCCCGCAGAATTTCTAGAGCCGCATTGATATCGCCTCCAATGGGAACTGCGGCGGCAATTGTGTAGGATTTCCGATCGCCGATGCGGGCGTTGTTGAGGTAAATTAAGGCTTCGGGATCGTTGCGATTGGTTTTCAGCGAAGCTTGTAAGTCGGAAATAGCTGCGTTATAGTTGCCAGATGCGATCGCCTGTACTGCTGCTTGTTTAGTTGTTGTGGCTTGCTCTGGAATTAACACTTTTTGTCCGGCACTCAGACGCTGCTCAATTGCCTGATCTGACTGCGACGAATTAGTCGGAGGCTTGGGAAATGTCGGATTTTGGGGTGATAAACCCCCGACATTGATGCCGCCTCGGCTTGTCAGCCACCAAATACCTGCACCGGCTAGTCCGATCGTAATTAGGAGGGATAAGATGAGAACAGCAGTTTCATTTTTTTGTGACATAATTTTACATTTTTAGATTTTTGAAATAACGAAGTCATTAGTCATTGTCATTAGTTATTAGGAGCAAGTAAAAAACCTTGATCGAGGAGAAAAAGTGATTTTAACTTGGCGATCCCGAATTGATGTATGGTGCGTCAGATAGGGTAATTTTATCTATCAATTGATGCTTTCGGAGCTGAGGCACCATGCAAGCCTAAAATCCAGTAGTCACTACTCCCTTATTATATGCGATCGCCCGGACATGATATAATTCAGTAACATTGGCCTAGTAAAAATAGCGCTCGCACTGTTTAGTCTGAATGCCTTCAAGGTGGTTCCACCAGAAAAGTGCAGGAATTTTTATAAGTTACCGATTCAAAGATTAGTGAACCCTACCCTGCAAGAGCGCCACTTCCTCCATTCCCAATTTAGTTAAGCAGGCAAGAAATGATAACTGGTGGATTAGATAAAACGCTGAGTGTTGGAACTGAATTATACAATCTAAGGTGAGTAAACCTGAGAACTACCTTGAATAACACCTAGGGGGTAACTCTTCATTCCTGTATTTAGTTACAAATTTTTACGTTAAAGTTGGGTATATATCATAAACCTTTAAAAAAAAGCTTTTCTTAATGATATCTTTATTTTTCTCCGCGAGTGGCAGTGGGAGGGAGGCTGTAACAGCAAAGGGTTGGGTAAAATAATTAAAGTTTGTTGAAATTTATAAAAATAGCTGCAATACTTTGTAATGTAAAGAGGAAAGTTGAAAAATATCTAAAGACAAACTAATTGGATTGCGATGTCGCTAAGGTAGTATATATGACGGTTTGTCACCGAAAAAGAGTGTTAAGCTCAGCTAAGCTCAGCAAAAGTAAAAGCTCGCTATTTCATTAAGTTCGATCGATAACAAAGGCTAAGGTAAAGTTCATGGCAAACTCAGTTGTAAATCAGCCAAACGCAGCAGGAGTGCAGTGGCAGCCAAAAGATATTATCCGCGGTCTAGTGTGGAAAATTGCGATCGCAACCTGGCTGTTAATGGCTGTAGGCAGCGCCACGCGGGTGATGAATGCAGGGCTCGCTTGCCCGGACTGGCCGCTGTGCTACGGTCAATTAATACCTGCAGCGCAAATGAATTTGCAGGTATTTCTGGAATGGTTTCACCGATTGGACGCAGCAGCGATTGGCCTGAGCGCGATCGCACTTTTAGGACTATCTTTGTTTTACCGCAGCCGCCTGCCAAAATGGCTGCCTTGGGCGAGCGCCGGAGCACTATTTTTAATCGTTTTTCAAGGCGTATTGGGCGGCTTGACAGTAACACAACTGCTGAGATTTGACATCGTTACCGCTCACTTGGGAACAGCTTTACTATTTTTTGGCGCCCTGCTAGTCATCGGTTTCATGCTGACTCCCTACCAAGCTACAGGAAATGTCGGCAAATTAGCTTGGGTAAGTTCGATCGCAGCATTGTTAGTTTACCTGCAAAGTTTGCTAGGAGCATTAGTAGGCTCTAGATGGGCACTGCACCAATGTTTGGACTCCTCAGAATTGTGCTCGGTAATGAACAGCCACATCGCCGGTATCGTACCAGCTACAGCAGCGACTTTAGCAGTAGCAGTCATGGCTTGGCGGCAGCCTGCACTGAGTCCAAATTTGCGAAAACTGGCTAACTGGGCGAGTGTTTGCCTAATGGCTCAATTAGTTCTGGGATTAGCAACATTCCGGCTGCACCTTCAGGTAGAACCGCTGACAGTCGCCCACCAAGCAGTCGGTGCTGCTTTGCTGGGAACCCTGATAGCTTTTAGTGTTTTAGCTTGGCGCGATCGAGTTTTATCAGCTTGAGAGTAATATTATGTCCGGTAGCATCGTTATTATTATAATCCAAGGTCTTGTAGGGGCGGGTTCACCATCATTCTCGATAAAAGCCAACAGTTTCCTAAACCCGCCCCGCCCAGACAAGCACCAATCAACCGGACACTCTCTAAAACGCAGATTTATCTATTCCTTGAGTAAGAGAGGGCTGATTTATCTCTCGTCGGTGGGGGCGGGTTTATTAATCCTTTTAGCTACGGCAGATATCTCTCGTAAAACCCGCCCCTACGAACCAATGACAACTAACTGACAACTGAAAACTAACAACTAATAACCGATGCAAGAAGTTCTTACAAACAATAGCCCCCGTCTCCACGAAAACTTTTCGCAAGTCGTGAAAAGTTACTATCAACTAACAAAACCCAGAATTATTTTACTGCTGCTAATCACGACATCAGCAGGAATGTGGATGGCGGCCAAAGGAGAAGTAGATCCGCTATTACTGGTATCAACTATTACTGGAGGCGCTTTAGCTTCTGCGTCGGCGAATACGATTAATTGTGTCTACGACAGCGACATCGATTATATCATGGAGCGCACCCGGTGGCGGCCGATTCCTTCGGGGCGTGTCAAGAAGCGGGATGCTTTGATATTTGCGATCGCCCTAGCTACAATATCCTTTACATTGCTCACAGTTGTTGCCAACTTATTAGCGGCATTGCTAGCAATGTCAGGCATCCTTTTCTATGTCCTAATTTACACCCACTGGCTGAAGCGTCACAGCGTGCAAAACATCGTCATCGGCGGTGCAGCAGGGGCGATTCCGCCGCTAGTTGGGTGGGCTGCGGTGACGGGAGATTTGAGTTGGGGTGCGTGGCTGCTGTTTGGGATTATATTCCTGTGGACACCGCCGCATTTTTGGGCATTAGCAATGATGATTCGCGACGAATACAAGGAAGTAGGCGTGCCCATGTTACCTGTAATTGAGGGCGACGAAGAGACAGCCCGCCAAATTTGGATTTACACGCTATTGATGATTCCTGCAACTTTGCTGCTAGTTTATCCCCTGAATTTAGCCGGCGCGGTGTATGCGGGAACAGCTATTTTCCTCGGTGCTATTTTTGCCCAAAAAGCTTGGTTGCTGTTGCAGACTCCAGAGGATAAGATTGTTGCGCGATCGCTCTTCAAATACTCTATTCTGTACCTGATGCTATTGTGCGCGGGAATAGTGGTTGACAGTTTGCCTGTGACTCATAATTTGACTACTGCTCTTGTACAAAATGTGCAAACTTTGATGAGTGCAGTTGTGATGTAGTAATTAGTTAAATTGCCATGATTAAAATGAAGCCCGCATCTTGCGGGTTTTGTTTATGGTAAAATAGCAATAGTCATTCTTCCATCTGCGTAAATGTGCGTAAATCTGCTTTAATCTGCGGTAAAAAAAAGAGCGAAAGAACATGACAGAAACCATTTAGCTAAATATAAAATCACATTCCAGCTACTTTGAGCATCTTGAATAAATATACTAAGTGTAAAATTAAAGTAGGAGGAAAGTTCTGATGGCTGAGAATACTGTGAAAGTAGACATCTCATTTCAATCACTGCTGGAAGCTATTTCGTCACTGGGAATTGCTGAAAGATACAAGATATGGGAATTTTTGGAAGCTGAATTATTCCCGGATGAGGACGATTATCCAGAAGATATTGCCGAAATTGAAGCGGCCCGTGCTGATTACAAAGCTGGAGATTACACAACTTTCGATCGATATATGGCCGGGCGGGCAAATAAATCGACATGACTTAAACTATCCTTACCCCTAAAGCTGTACAAAAGCAGCTAGATGCCCTGCCCAATGATGTCTACGATCGTATCGCTGTCAAGATTTTGCAACTTGCCGAAAACCCGCGCCCAGATGGGGTGGTCAAGCTCAAAGGTGCTGACAATGAGTACCGTATTCGGATCGGTGATTATCGCGTTCGTTATGAAATCGGCGATGAAGAACTAATCATTCTCCTATTACAATGCAAACATCGGAAAGATGTTTACAAAGCATGATGTTTCTTCACCTACTATCTCACTCATGCTTCTTTACCAAAGTTGCTGTACAAAGCTTCAAGACGCTTGGCTTCTGCTGCTTGATGGAGCAAATCAGTTTCAATTTCTGCGGTGTTGGCATGATAGTAAGTTAATGCGGCGTAGACTTCGGCGAGGGTGAGATGAGAAATGCGATCGCAAATCTCTTCAGCATTCAATCCTCGCTTGTACCAGGTTACAATCCGGCGAACGGTAACACCTTTACCGAGGATGTGGGGACATCCACCGTGCAGTTCGGGAGTGCGTGTAATGAGCGTACCAATGTCAATAGATACTGCTGTGGTCATAAACTATGGAAGTTTGAAGGGACTGATCTCTATTACAGCATAGCGATCGCAGAATTATATCGCGGTGTGAATTTCGATCGATAAATGAAGTAAGCTAGAGATACAGGTTTCAAACAAAATCATGACTGAACTCCTTCAACAGGCGATCGCCCAAATCCAAAAACTCCCACCCGATCGGCAAGATGCGATCGCGGCTCGGTTTTTGGCAGAGTTGCAGGACGAGCAAAAATGGGAAACTCGTTTTGCTGACACGACAGACGATCAATGGGATCAGATGGCTGCAATGGTACGTCAAGAAATTGCGGGAGGAGAAACGGTTCCACTTGATGAGGTTTTCCCAACACAAAAATGAAATCAAGTGTTACAAAGTCATTTCGCACGCGGCTAGAGAGTCTTCCTGCATCAGTTCAGGAACAAGCCGATAAAGCTTATGCCCTTTGGCAGGATGATCCTTATCATCCAAGTCTTCAGTTCAAGCGAGTCAGTCAGAAGCAACCGATTTATTCTGCTCGTATCAGTATCAATTATCGTGTTTTAGGTTTATTGGAAGCCGATCGTATTTACTGGTACTGGATTGGTGTACACGACGAGTACGATGAATTGCTGAAACGGATGTAGTTTAAGGCGATCGAATTCGTCAACCCCCGCTACCGTAAATGGCGATCGCAGAATTATATCGCGGTGTGAGTTTTGGGCGATAAATGAAGTAAGCTAGAGACAAAGGTTTCAAAATAATTGTTAAATTTATTGCAGTAAGCAAGCGATGAGATTGTCCTAATGAGACTATTTTATGATGACACCAAATGTTGAAATTTTGAAAACAGAGTTCCGTGAATTCTGTGTAGATAATTTGGTGGTACGTAACATCAATGATATTTTTACTGCTGCTGGAATTGCACAGGGAAAATCCGAGAAGAATTCAAGTGGAACTCGTAGATCACTTGTTGAAGATTATTATGCTTCCCTAAATTGGGAAAGTATGGAGTCGATCCGAAAGTTTGTGAAAGTTTTAGAAAACACATTACTTATAAGTTGGATTAGTGAGGAGAGGAAACAAGAATTACGCTTGCTTTGTGAAAAGCACGGTTTTACAGTAGACAAGAATGGTTATAGAGTTTACCCTGCCAATCTGGGGGTAGGTAACAACGTTAAGAATTTGATTTTTGCAGCGACTGGACCAAAGCCAGAAATCATCTTCTCTGATTCAGTCAGCAACGATATTGAGATAGTCAAAAATGCGGATTATTGTCTCATATACGATCGTCCAATCAAGTCACACGGTCTTCTTTGGAAGGAGCTTGTTGATTGGTGGAGGGAGAGAGAACAACTAAATAACGAATCAGATAGAGAGGTCGGCCGAAAACTATATTCTCGTTTGGATAAATCATTTAGTTCTCAGCCGGAGAAGTTATTTTGGAGAAGTTATTTTAAGAAGTTTTATGAGTCATTCAACGAGAAACTTCCGGCTCTAGTCCCACAAGTTTATTTGCACTATGACCCGTATACACTTAAGCAGTTGCAAGCTCGGCGTCGCTTGGTGCGCCAAAGAATGGATTTTTTGTTTCTGCTATCAGATCGAATAAGGATAGTAATAGAAATTGACGGGAAGCAGCATTATGCTGAAGAAGATACAGCCAGTCCAAGGCTATATTCTGAAATGGTTGCTGAAGATAGACGGCTAAAGCTATGTGGTTATGAAGTGTATCGATTTGGAGGTTATGAACTTAATAACGAAAGTGAAGCGGAAATAATAGTAGAGCATTTTCTGGTCAACCTATTCAAACGTCACGATCTGATAGCACACGCAACCTAACAACGTTCAAATTCCAACCCAAAGGTGAATGCCATGCAAGCCAAACTTCAAGAACAACTTTCTCCTGCTGATGCCGAAGTTATTTTGAGATGCTTGCCAGAACGAATTCAAGCGTCTCCGATCGCGCGTGCTGCGGAAATTGAATATCCGATCGAAGCGCTGATCGAAATGGCGATCGCCAGTTTTCTCGACACAGAAGCATTAGGTTTCGTAGATTGCAAACCAGGACGCGGGCAGTAAAAGCGACAAGAGCTTTAAACCCCCGTTTTAGTTCGGAGATGAAATGCTCTACAGCAGGCGATCATTACTTTAGGCAGACGCAGGAGCCCCGCCAGGAAAGATACATTTTAAAGAATCTGTTGTTTTCATTACACAACCCCTTATTAGAAAAAGAGTTTCAGCGGTGAACTTAATATCTGCAGAGGAACTCAAAGCACTGGTACAACAATCTCCGGGATTGTGCGTATCAATTTATATGCCAGTCGCTCAAGGAACAGAAACTCAACAAAATCCGATTCGGTTCAAAAATTTAATCAGAGAGGCTGAACAAAAAATAGTAGAGTACGGATTTGACAAGAAAGAAGCGGTGGGATTGCTAGAGCCAGTCCGAGCAGAAGCAGCGATAAAATTTCTGCTGATTTGAAAGAAGCTGTTTCGGCTGCTTATTTTGGACGGGTCGATCGACTATTTGTGGCTCTTGGCGTTCATCAGTGGGGTACTTTTAATCCCGATACGAACGCGGTGCAAATCCACCCAGATGCAGAATTGGGCGACGAAGATTTGTTGAATGCCGCAGCAATTCAAACTATTCTCAACGGCGGAACTGTTTACGCGATGCCGCCGGAACAAGTGCCGGACGAGGCACCTTTAGCTGCTATTTTTCGCTATTAATTCACGAGGTTTAAAGCAATGGAATCTACTTCAATGACAAATTCCGACAAACAAAACCAAAGTAGCAGCGGCGATACCGAACGCTGGGCATCTTTAATAGGTGGCGGGGCGCTGGTGCTTTTTGGTTTGTCGCAGCGTTCTTTGAGAGGTGCTTTGCTGGCGGTTGCGGGCGGCGGTTTAGCGGCTCGCGGGCTGGGGGTTGTAGAGGGTTTGCAGTCGGCCGCAGATGCCAATCAAAGCATTAAAGTTGAAAAGACGGTGACGATCGACAAACCGGCTGAGGAATTGTACCGTTTATGGCGCAATTTTGAAAATTTGCCTCGGTTTATGAAGCATCTCAAACACGTTACGGTAATCGATGAAACACGTTCTCACTGGATTGCTAGCGCGCCGATGGGCAATAGTGTGGAATGGGATGCAGAGATTGTCCGCGAAGAAGAAAATCGCTTAATTGCTTGGGCGTCTGTGGAAGGGGCTGATGTTGACAATTCGGGTTTTGTGCGCTTTCAAGCGGCACCAGCGGGACGCGGTACTGAGGTAAAAGTTGTCATCGAATACAACCCTCCGGGCGGTGCAATTGGTGCTGGTGCTGCTAAACTATTTGGCGAAGCTCCCGAACAGCAAATTGCAGATGATTTACGTCGCTTTAAGCAGTTGATGGAAGCTGGGGAAATAGCGACTACGGAAGGTCAACCTTCGGGCCGCAAGTAAGTATCGCACTTTTGGTGGTAAGCCCTTGTAGGAACACGGCGACTGTAGGGACTTAGGACAAGCCCATAGGTGTTCAACTTAAGCTTTTTGTCCACCAGTCCTCCCGCCCACACCTTAGTCCGCCAGGGAATGAATTCCCTGTCTCATAGCGAAAGTCCTCTCAAAGAGGACTGAAAAACTCATTAGTCGTCTTCAGACGACTTTAGCTTTGAGGCAGGGGTTTCAACCCCTGTCGGA
>NZ_JAUBUY010000054.1:0-42002 GCF_036705565.1 Microcoleus sp. AT8-B5 | reverse complement strand
GGTTTTTAGCTGGCATTTTTGTATATATTGATTAAACTCATTTTTTATGATACCCTATTTAAAGGCACAACAGCTTAGCACTTAACATCAGGAATTGCAGTTTTTGAGAAGAACCTCCGCGCTCGTCTACTGCCAATTTTAAGCGGCGAATTAAGCTAGCCATGTTAGCTCCGTAAACTCCGTTAAAAGTGTGAGCTTCATCTAGGACAATATAGCGGAGGCGACTTAAAAAATGCTGCCAAGGCTGACTCCAGTGAACGCCTTTCAGCGCATAGTGAATTAACTCTGGTGTGGCGGTGATTATGCTAGGATTTGCAGCTAATAATTGTTCTCTGGTTTTGGGAGGAGTATCCCCAGTTAAAAGGGCAAGGCGCGGGCGCGCAGGCTCAGGAATCAGTTGGAGCAAATCGGCAAGTTTTTGACTTTGGTCGGCTGTTAAAGCTTTCAAGCCATAAATAGAGAGTGCAGTAAATTGATGTTGGAGAATGCCCTCTAAAATAGGCAAGTACGCACTTAAAGATTTGCCAGAAGCTGTTGCTGTGCTGAGGATGACATCTTTGCCCTGGCGCACGGCTTTGAGTGTTTTAATTTGGTGCGAATAAAGCTGTTGAATGCCTTGGCTGTGCAAAGCAGAAATTATTGAAGGCGGCAAGTCTTGAGGAATTTTGTAGAGCTTAGGAGTTGTAGCAGTCGCGATTGTCTGATAAATAACCTCTTCGCCTAAAAACTCACACAAATCGGCTGTTGCAGTTGGCTGCAAATGGCTTGCTTCTGGGAAGTTATTTTGGTGAAAATCATGTCGGGCTATTAGTTGGGAAAGAAGGTTGATATAATTGGGAGGCATTGGTCACTCTATGAATGAATCTTTTCTCTCTTACTACCGATAGGTAGGAAAAAGAACGAGAGAAGAAATTAATAAAAAAACTGGGAGTCGGACTGATTTTGGTAGCAATTATGGGTTTGGGTTCAGGAACCAACAAAGCGGTAGACTTCCACCTCACTGCGCGATTACAACGAGCTAATTACACTTCTCTGTCAGTAGTTGTTTTAAGCGTTCGGCCACTGCACCAATCAACACCTTCTTGCGTCTAGCTGGAATCCAAATAAAATGGTATCTAATAAGCGTTACTGATGTAATCTTTAGTCTGTATTTATCTTGCATATTGATTGTCGTTAAGTCGTCAACATCTACAATAACCTCGTACAATAATTTAAGGAGGTGGTGCAATTTGCTTTTAAGCTTCAAATACAAACTTAGACCTAATCAGCAGCAATCCCAAAAACTAATCCAGTGGCTCGATATGTTGAGAGCGAATTACAATTGGTGCTTGCGTGACAGGATTGATGGTTGGCATCAGCAGTTTATTTGCGGTGATTATTGCGACTTGAGGACTCAGGTAGAAATAACGCCTTTGACTTGCGGTATTACTAAAGGAACCCAACTCGCCAACCCCTGGAAGGAGGGCGGCGGTAAAGCCCAAAAAGAAGGATATAAAGATACATCTCCTAAGCGGTCAGCATCATTAATGCAAGATGCAAATCTGCAAGAGTTAAAAGAGGCAAGACCTTGGTATCAAAGTATTGATATTGGAGTATTGCAGTCAATTCCAGCCAGAGTTAATGAATCCTTTAATAAGTTTTTTAAGGGCGCAGGGTTTCCGAAGTTTAAGCGCCGTCACGATTTCAAATCGTTTAGCTACAAACCAGGAAGAATCAAGATTAAAGGTAACAAAGTTTACCTCCCTAAAATTGGGTGGCTGCGTTTCTACAACTCTCGCCTTATCCCCGAAGGATTTGAGATTAAAACCGTAACCATCAGACAGAAAGTTGATGGATGGTATATCTCGGTCAGGATAGAAAACAAAGATATACCAGGCTTCCCAGTAATTCCAGATAGTGAAATCAAAACTATCACTGGCTGCGATATGGGGTTAGGTAAATTGGTTTATCTCTCTGATGGCAGCGCCATTGATAATCCGCGATTTGCTACCCACAAGAAAGCTAAGCGTTTGATGCGAATCAGACAGCGACGGGTTAGCCGTAAGCAAAAAGGTAGTAAGAATCGCAGTAAAGCTCAACTTAGAGTGAGCAAGCTGCACAATAAAATTCAACAGCGTCGCGAATCTTACCAGTGGGATGTAGCTAATCGGATTATTAAAAGATCCGATGCAGTTGTAGTTGAAGATTTACAGATACAAAACATGATGAAGCGGTGCAAACCTGTTAAATCTGAATCTGGTAGATTTCTCCCCAACGGTCAATCGGCTAAACGTGGTTTAAATAGTTCTATCGCTGATGCGAGTTGGTATGCGTTAACTCAAAAACTTGAATATTTGGCTGTGAAGTCAGGCAAGAAGCTGTACCGAGTTAACCCAAGGCATACCAGTCAAACTTGTAGCAAGTGTAAGCATATTGATAAAGATAGCCGCAATGGTGAAAAGTTTATCTGTACCAATTGTGGGCATATTGATGATGCAAATTTGCAAGCTGCAAGGAATGTGAAAGTTAAGGCGATAGAAACCTACAAGTTGAATATTGTCAAAAAGATTAAATCGAAAATGGTACGGCGGGACTCGTCGAAACCAGTACAGTTGAATCTCTTTGAGGTTGAATTATACGAACGCTCGTCAGTTAACACGCTGCCTTTAAAAGGCAAACGGCGTGTGGGCGAGAACCCACAGGGTAAGCAATTGTCTCTTTGGGATATTTAGAGCGAAATCTCTAAAGAATCCCATCCCCTTTAGGGGTGGGAGTGTCAAAGATTATCCACTACCTCCTGTTGAGCAAATCTTGGGGTTTCTGGTTTGGATGATGCAGGAAAGATGAGCTGCTATTAAACAGAAATAGCAACCTACTGCTGCAATAAATAAAGTCAAAAATAGTTTGACAAATTCATTAGGATTTACGCACAATGTCCATATATGATGTGAATGTAGGGGCAACCCCCCGCGGTGCGCCCCAACATCGTTGCGTAAGCCCTAACTACACTTAATTAGTTCTGGACGCATAAACTCTATCTGTATGGTACACCGCCGCCCACCTTACCGATACTAATAGTGTTGCAAAGCAGTTTTTGCCTCCAAGATTGTTAATGAAAGACTGCCGAATTAACTCGGCAGCGCTTTCCTGTTATTTAAGGTGAGTGAGTTGAGTGATGCTGAGCAAAGCAGGCAACATCGAGTCAGGCTTATCTCCTGTTTTGAGAGCAATTTCTAAATCCAACAAAATGGAGAGCGATCGACTTAAGAAGTTCGCAGATACTTCCTTAACCTCCTGCTTAAGGAAATACAGCCGTTTGGGGTTACTAATTCCGCACATACTAGCAATTTCGCTATCAGAACGTTGTTGGTCGGAATTGATAGTAGCTTTTACCCACAGCCAAGTTTTAAACTGAGTTTGGAGAGTGGCAATAATTGCTAAAGGAAACTCTGCCCGAGATAGCAATTCATCAAGCACCTTAATAGCCGCCACTGCTTGACCTTTTAAAAGAGCTTCGGCAAGTTGAAAACAGTTGGCTGTGGTAGCTGGAACGAGGATTTTAGCAGCTTCTTTGGTAATGCGATCGCCCGCAGCATAAATGGCTAATTTCTCTAGTTCACTGACTCTTCTAGCAGAATCGTTGCCAATCGCTACCGCTAGATAACTGACAGCATCTCTGGCAATTGAGAGATTCATCTGTTTAGCAGTAGCAGCGATCGCACTTTCAATCAAATCAGTACGCCAAGGAGGAATGAGAGTAAACTCCTTAAGTTTACCAAACAGCAATAAATGCTTGACTACCTTGAGCCGTTTGTCGATAACAGCAGCAGTGAAGACTAAGTGCGTTGTAACAGGTAATTGGGGCAAAATTTGCAGCAATTCTAGCCCCATTTCTCCAAATTGCTTGAAATCGCAATTTTCAACGACAATAAGTTTGTTTCCTCCGCCGAAAGGAACTGAAGCAGCAGCAGAGAGGGCTGCATCCAGGGAAGAAGCATCGAAGCGGTGGATGTTGAAATCTCGCCAGAGAGGATGAGTTTGAGTCTTAAAATTTTCAACTTCTCGTTCAATTGCGTAGGTGTCATTCCCAATTAGGATGCTAATCATGCTGCTAACTCCTCCTGTTGTTTGACAGTTACAGTAACAGAGCGGCCTAAAGCTTTAGTAACGATCCGCTGCACGCATTCAAGGTGACTCTGAAACTTGTTGGCGTATTTTCTTTCTACTACTAACACACATGAATCAGCAGAAAGTTCGGCAATTTGAGCGCGGTTTAAGAGGCTACGATTGCCTGGTTTCGCTGCTGCTACTACTTGCGCCCAAGTTGTCTCAAAGTCAGGAGAATATGCCTCTATTTTTTGAGGGGTTTTATCAAATTTGTCGGGCTGATTAGATGGGAAAGTTGCCGGCAATCGCATTTCCTTGGCTACAGGTTTGCTTGACAGCATCAAGTTCAGCAGGCAAACTTCTAACCACGTAGCTGCATTGGTGCTAGTTCTCAATTGAAATTCTGATTTCTGCAATTGTGCACAAGCCGCATCAATTGTTTCAAAATCGAGATGAAGAGCGAGCGAGCGCAGTTGTGAGTAGCCTACTGGCCCTGCAATTAAATTCTGGCAGTGGCGCGTTGATTTGACAATGAGCAAATCTCTCATTGCTGCTAGCAAGCTGCTGAGAATAAGTTTAGGGGTTTTGCCGCTGTCAATGAGCGTTCTCGAAGATTGCAGTACGCTTAAGGTATCGGCAGAATGAATGGCTTTGAGAAGGGCGATCGACTCTTGCTCGCTGATGCTGCCAGATACTTCTGCAACTTGAGTTAGGGTAATCTCTGAGTTTAGCAGTGAAAGCTGAGAGAGTAATTGCAAGGCATCTCTTAACCCTCCGTCGCAGGTGCGAGCGATCGCCCGCATCGCCTCACTTGCGATCGCAATAGATTCAGTGGAGCTAATTTTGTGCAATTGTCCGACAATAGCATCAACTGACAAGGCTCGGAAGTTAAAAGTTTGGCAGCGGGAGATAATTGTCGGCAGGACTTTATGTGCTTCAGTCGTACAGAGAATAAACACCACATGAGCCGGAGGTTCTTCAAGGCATTTGAGGAGAGCATTTTGAGCGCTGGTACTGAGTTGGTGGCACTCATCTAAAATCCAGATGCGGTAAGGGCTCATCGCTGGCGCAAAGTTGCTGTGTTGTATTAATTCTCTGGCATCATCTACGCCATTGTGAGAGGCAGCATCGATTTCAGTTACGTCTAAGCTTGAACAGGAGTCAATGGTTTTGCAGCTTGAACATTCCCCGCAAGGAGTGGCGGTTGGCTTTTTGTTATTCAAACAATTGAGTGATTTAGCAAGGATGCGAGCGGTTGAGGTTTTGCCTGTTCCTCTGGGGCCAGTAAACAGGTAAGCTTGAGCAATTTTGTCGGAGGTGATGGCATTGGTCAAGGTGGTTTTGATGGTGTCTTGACCCACTAATTCTTGCAGGTTTTTGGGTCGGTATTTGAGGTGCAGTGGTTGGTACATTTTGAGTCGTTAGAATACTTCTGGTAACTATTCCCCGATAGGGGAGGCGTGAGCCGTGCCTGAAATTAAACTCATATTTTTTGCAGGAGAGGGCATCAAATTTAGATGCCACTCCCACATGCACGACTATTCTTGCGGAGCGACAATATATTCGCACTCCTTAGCCTCTGTACCCGACGCAGGCGTTCCAAACGGTGCAATCAGTAGGGGAGTAGTAGGAGTTGCCATTAACACCCGCAAATCAGAGCTGGAAATCGCTTTGGCTGTATCAATCAAATAGCGGATGTCGCACTTGAGACAAAACTCACAGCCCCAGAGTTTAGCATCAACTGTTTCAGTTCCTGAACTGAGAGTATTGTTGAGTGATGCTCGCAATTGTTGGGCATCTAAATCGAATTCTAAAATAGCTGTTAGGTGAGACTTGTCGCTGTGAGAAGCTAACCTCTCTAAGGCTTTTAAAAAGCTCAGCCTCTCAACCACCACTTGATGGCTAAATTCAGGTCGATAGGGAGCGATAATTTGGTCACAAACCGGATATTGCCCTTCTAGCAACTTCGTGGTCAACCGCCAATTATTCCACTCGAATGCGACAAAATTACTAGGTTGCTCTGGCAAACCTTCATAGTAAATCGTAACTTTGTCAGCAGAATTCAAAGAACGCTCCAATAACCGGAGTACCTTAGCAGGGACAGTAAAATTAACTACTTGACTGCTCAAAAGATGGGAATTGCTGCTTTCGTTCAATCCTAAAACCATTGCTACCCGATGCCCATCTGTCGTCCAAACTCTCAGTTGATCGAGTCCTCTGTCTGCGTCGTGACTGAGTTGAAAATTGCCTCCTGTTAAAATGCGTTTGTTTTCCTCAGAACTTACAGCAAATAAGCTAGCTTTTAGGACAGAAATTAATACGCTAGCAGGAAGCGTTACAAGTTTCTGTTGAACGCTGGGGATAGCCGGAAATTCGTCCGCAGCTAGCCCGCGAATGGCGTGCTTGCTTCTTGACGCACTCAGAGTGGCACTGACTGATGGAACGTGGCTTCCTTTAATAATTTCAGAAGAACTCTTTAAGGTGAGGCTGCCGTTAGGAAATTTTCCCAGAATGTCAGCAAGTATGGGTGCGGGGAGGGTAAGCTTTCCAGATTGATTGACATTCGCACCAAAGCTCACTTGCATTCCAAATTCTAAGTTGTAAGCAGTCAGATGCAAATGTTGAGTTTCTGCATCAGCTTCAATCAAAATATTGGACAAAATGGGATGGCTGCTATTGCTGGGAATGATGCCTTTCAGGGCTTGTATATAATCGTTGAATTCTCTTGAATTGCAGGCAACTTCAATAGCTGATGGGAGAGGAGAAGGGGAAGGCAATATTGCCTCATTTGAGAATGTTTCTAGAGAAGAAGAATCGACTGCTGGAAGTTCTGCAAAACTCGTGCAAGTTTGCAAGGCTTCTACTTTTTGTGGAGAGATTGTTAAGGGTTCGCAAACCGAGTCAGTTTCAGTTGTTGGTTTGACTGATTTCTTCACAGTTTTGGCAGAATTACGTGCTGTGGCAGTCGAGCGTTTTTTCTTAACTGTTATCTCCAAATTTTCCTCTTGAGGCGGTGTTCCTGTTAGTCGAGATTTTGCCATAATTAGCCTGGTGTCAGGGGTGCGATTGGCCGCTGCGGTAGCAGCACTTATTCAGGTTGTTGAGAAAGAGGAGTGGGAAGGGGAAGGGGAAGGAGAAGGAGAAAGAGAAGGAGAAGGGGAAGGAGAAGGGGAAGGAACCCACGCTTAAAAGCATAGGATTGAAGGGTAGACATTTTGTATCTAACTCGGTGGGTATCGATACAATTATTAATTTTTTTAGCGTTGCTATCAACCCAAAACTAAAGTTTTTTTCTCCATTTTTACCTTCTGCTTCGCCTTGCCTTTCCGTTTCCCTTTCTTCTTATTTTATAAATATAGCAATCCTAAGTGATTTTCTAGATATGTAAAATCTGAAAGTCTTGCTATACAACAAGTCTAAGAAGACAAGAGGGCGTTGTGTTGTGAGACTCAGATCGGATTGCTATAGGACTTACGCACAGACTCTACTTGTAGGGTGCTGAGGGCACACGTTACTACTACAGATAGTGTGAAAATTGACTTATGCAGCGTAAGTCCCGATGGAGAAGCTTTCTGAAAGTTGAGCGTTAGTGACTGTTTTTTAGAAAGGTATGGACCTGTTAGTTGAGGACTTTACCTGTTAGTTGAGGACTTTACCTGTTATAGCAACAGCCAAGACGGTTAGCACCTTCTTAATCGCTGAAACCATTGCTCTTACTGCTTCTTCCTTCTTCCTTCTTCCTTCTGCTATAGTTGAGGACTTTACCTCTTGGTTGAAAAGTTTACCTCTTGGTTGAGAAGTTTATTGTTTGAGTACAAGTCATTGGGGGCAACAAATAATATTCGATATCGGCAGCGGCTTGCACCGACATAATAAAGTCGATGGTACTCTTTAAGTTTCTGTTGCCTGCTCAAATCTTGACCGATTAACAATCTGCTGAAAAGGTCGCTTCCGTCAACACCAACTTCATCAAAAGTGCTGCCTTGCGAATTGTGAATAGTCAGAGCAAAGCAATTGTTAATTTCAGCAAACAAGTCATCTTTGAACCAGTAATATTTCCTCCAAAGAAATCCATTGCGTTTAGCACTCTTGAGCTTTTCTTTAAGTTCAGCCTGGTAGCGCTTATTTTCGGACTCGTGCAGGACAAAGATTTGCCGAAATAAACCGTCATCAGTCACAATTTTTAGCAGCCAAACTCGATAGCCTCCGTGCTGGTTAATCTCAACTTCCTTGACGGTAAATTCCGTTGAAGTCGGCAAAATTACGGTTTTGCCGTCAGGTGCCATGACGGGTTTTTTGGTAATTAGCCTTTCTCCCGGTACAAATTGGGGTGCAGCTTGACCGTAGACTTGTTCTCTGATAAGCTGATTGTAGTATCTGACTCGTTTGTTAGTCCAGCACAGAATTCTGAAACGATCGGGATTTTGACTAAATTCTAGATCGATCGTTTTGACAGCATATTGTAGCAGCGTTTCTGATTTAACTTTGAATGCACCGTTTGACTTGTCTCCTTTTTTGTATTTGGAATGCGGTAAAAATATGTCGGTTTTGCTATTGACAAAAGAGCGGCATTCTGTTATGAAATCGAGCACGGGGCTTTCCCCTGCTTGCCTGACAACTTTGGTCAGTACAGCTTTATTGGTAATGCTGAAAGCAGGCGACTTTTTTTCTCCTACAGGATTGAGTTGAGCGGGGTCGCCCATTAAAATTAGCTTGCGGTGATTGAAGAATGTGCGTTCAAAATTGCGTTCTATCCATTTCCACAATTCGCTTCCAACCATCGAACATTCGTCGAGGAAGATGATATCGTAGAGGTGAAGGCTGCTGGAACTTGTCTGTGACAAGGCTTTTTCTTGTTCTTTTTTGACCATGCCTAATCCTAAAAGTTGGTGTATTGTCATAAAATCAACTCCGAAAATGCCTTGAGACGCTGCCATTTTTCTGAGGATGCCGACTGCTTTGTTAGTAGGTGCTGTGAGGGCAATGCGTTTGCTTTGACTCAAGAGTTCTTGGATAATTTGAAAGACGATTGTGGATTTTCCAGTTCCTGCGTAGCCGCACAGCAAGAAGAATGACTCGGTAGTGGTTAGAAAGCTTCTTAATTTGTCGATGGCTTGCTGCTGTTGCGGTTTGAGCGTGAAGGGAAATTGTGTAAGTTTCTGGGGTTGTTCGAGTAAGGTTTGAATCATTAGTTAGCGTCCATTACTAATTTTCTCAACCTCTGATTAAGCGTTAGCTTGACGGGGGAGTCTTTCAAGAGTAGGTTTTTTAGATTCCGGGCAAGGAAGATTCCTAAGTCTTGTTAATAAAACTTTTAAGACAAATAGGAAATTTTTCTGTGTTTTGTCCCAGCAAAAAAGAACCGTCCACACCCTACGAAATGCTTGCTACTTCCCACTCATCTCCTAAATGGCGTCCTTTCTAAATCAAGTTCAGCAACTTTGGCGAGAGCTTCTAAACGCTTGTTTAATGTTTTATGTCGGGGACATTCTACAGCATACTCGTATTTATAACCTGTATGTTGAAGTTCCGAAATTTGGCAATCAATTAAATTGCTAAGGTGGCCGACTAGCTTTTTGACAGGTATTAGCCACGCTTTAGCTAGTGCTTTAGTACGAAACCCAATCCAAGCTGTAAAGTAGGAGCCGTCTTCGCTAATTTGATAAGCCACATTGGGCGATAATTTAACAATAGGTTCGATGCGGGCAATACCCAAACCTTTGAGTTCTCTCAAGCTGTAACTTAGGAGTTCTCCGCTGTTCCACTGGATGTGAAATGGACGTGGCTCTTCAACGTTCAAGTGTTGGACTCTCCCCATTCGTTGAAATCCTTCTCGGTGCTGTAAAATGCAATCTCCCTCTCTAAATCCGTAGAAGCCTTGTTTCTTTGTTAGGTTTTCTAACTGCTGCTTCCAGGCTTCTTCCCAAGCTATGTCAAAGTCGAGAAGTTGGTAATTTTCTTCGCTCAATTGTTGAGCTATTTTTTCTTTTAACTGCTGTTTGTAGATTGGCATAGCGAATTCTAAAAAGTTGTCGGGTACTTCGAGAGCTAAATGCGTTTTAGCTCTGATTCTGATATCGGTAACAGATAAATAGCTGGCGGCTTTTAATTGCTGGGGTGTCGGGATATCTATGGTACAAATTGTCGGGTAACCGGGAAACAAGTTGATGGGAAAGAGATAAGATTGGTCAATAGTAGAGATAATAATGTGCTGTTCAGTGAGCGATTCTACTTTGAAACGAGTTGCGTTACTAAATTGTATCTGTTCGGAATTAGCGAGTACGATTGTTGTGCAAGCTGGAAGTTTTCCAGCAGTCTTTTGAGGGATAAACTGAGGCACGATGGAGATTGTGAGGGCGCGGATTTCGTCGAGGTTATAAGTCCAAGAAAATGAATCTTCGCCGGGACTTGCGTCCCAAGTAATTGTCACAGGTTTTTCAGTTTTGTTGAGAGAAGTAACAATACCGTATTGGTTGCCTGTTTTTACGATATCGTTTAACCTGAAGGGATGTTCTTCAGCAGGTGCGGGAATGAGGAAAGGAAAAATTACTGCAACTACTTCTTTGGCTTGAGGGAAGTGCTGGCTAGCTGATTCAGGAAAAGTCTTGTGGGGGTTTATAATAGACTTGTTAGCGTTCATAACAGCAAGAAGTTGGTTATCCCTCAACTTCTCCCGCTAGGGAATAGCTTTTAATTAATTTAGAGATTTGCTCAACCAATGGTTCTTGCTCCAATTGCCGGAAATGACTTAGCTGTTGTTAGAGGGGAGACTCTGTTGCAATCGCCAACTATACTGGTATCAGCCAGATTAACGCTCGCACAGCTATCAACATGAGGATTATTACTCATATAGTTAGAGAAATCGATACAAAATGCGATGGCTCCTTTGCGTCAATTAAAAGTCTAATAACAAGCTCTAGTTAGTACACTTTAATAACCCCGGTTTTGACAATCTATTACTCCAGTTAACAGCCTTCAGTCGATAAAAAATTACCCCAGCTATCAGTAGGAGCTGTAGCTGGGGTAATTCGCCCGAAAGCGGATATATTAATCTAACGCAGGTATCTCGATTAATTCGATTTCAAACAGAGCTGCGTCGTTATTCTTTAGGCAAAGTAGGCTTTGGTGGGATGTCAAAAACAATCACAAATGTGAATTCTTTGACAAACCGCTGCAAAACCCGAAAATGATCGTCTGCATCCCTCCTCCTGCGAAATCGTGCCACAACAATACGCTGACAATTAGGAAGCAGCTTAATGATGCACCACGGATGCAATCTCTCAAAATAAGTCATTTTAACCTCACCAGCGACAGTAACAGGTTGCGTTCTTTTTTCCTTGCTTGCCATTACGCTAGTTGAGAGAATATTCTTCAAGACAGGTCACGCTGACCTTGACAATTAATTAGGTTTGTGCTTTCACCTGCTCAAATTCTCTTCTAACGCACCTTCTTATCTTCGGAATGCGGACACAGCAAGTTCGCCAGTACGTCGGGAATCTCCTCAAAGTGTTCCAGCAGAAAATCCATTACTGCCAAATGGCGCAAATCAACAGCAGTAGGAAATCTTCGATTTTTTCCCCGCTTAAACCAACCCTGTACCGTCGAATCAGAGCGGGAACAAATGGAGGCAATTTGCTCGTAACTTACCCCCCACTTGACATAAAACTGTTTCGGCGTCATTCCCAATTGGCATTGGCTGTAAATGGCAATCAAATTGCGTTCTCTATCTGTCAAAGTATGCGGCTTTTTCATAAAAACAATACGGGAAGCGGGAAACTCAGCGGCTTTAGCCCGCTCGTGGAAAGCGACGCGGGGATTTCAACCCCCGTGTCTTTCTTGATTTACAGAGCGATGTGAATCTTCTGTGTATCTCTTAACAGCTTCACTACTAATATTGCCTGCGGTACTAACAAAATAGCCGCTCGTCCACAAAGACGGCAACTTTTTTAATTCTGGAAAGTTTGACGTGGTTATGGGCTTGATATTCTGGAAGAGGTAACATAAAGTTTTGTTGTTGTGGCTTGACTCGTCCACTATACTGACCTAAACTAAACAAATCCACTAATTTTCAGGAAAAAGAGGTGGCTAAATTTAAAAAAACAATGGGAGTGCAGCAAGTATTACTGTCTCCCACCAAAGAAGTTGAGGCAGTATTGCACTATCTTTGTCGGCAATCTGGAAAGCTCTACAATAGCGCTGTCTATTTTGCTCGACAAACATTTTTCAAAACTGGAAAGTTGCTGACAGGGAAGTTCGATTTATCCTTTGAACCGTCAATCGCAAAGTCGATGGTTGCGAAGTCGTTGCCTTCAACACCCATGCAGCAAACTTTGATGTCGGTCACGGAAGCGTTTAAGAGCTTCAAAGAGCTAAAAGCCTTATACAATGAAGGTCAATTGCATTTTAGACCTAAACCTCCGGGGTATTTAAAAGGCTCGAAGTTGTTCAAAGTTGCTTACCCAAATTCTGGAGGATTAAAGCCAGCACTTGTCGGCAACCAGTTAAGATTTTCTTTGGGTTTGACAGTTAGGCGCTGGTTTGGAATTTCTGAATTCTTTCTGCCCATGCCGTCAAATATTGACTATTCAAAGGTTAAAGAATTTACAATCCTTCCTAAGAATGGTGCTTTCTACTTGGAAATGTCTTACGAAGTAGAATTGCAGCAGCCCGATTTCGATCGCAGCCAAGCTTTATCAATCGATTTGGGAACTGCTGACAATTTAGCAGCTTGCGTTGATACGCTCGGAAATTCCTTCTTGATTGATGCTCGCGCCATGAAAGCGATGAATCAGCTTTGGAACAAGAAAGTAGCAACTAGAAAGGAAGGAAAGCCTGCCGGTTACTGGGATAGTTGGCTAGACCGCGTAACCCGCAAGCGCAATCACCAGATGCGCGATGGCATCAATAAAGCTGCGAAGCTAATTGTTGACCATTGTTTGAAACACGGTATCGGCAATCTGGTAATTGGATGGAACCAAGGCTTTAAGTCTAATAATGTCGATATGGGTAAACTGAACAATCAAAAATTTGTTCAAATGCCACTAGGAAAGTTGAAAGATCGCTTGAGCCAACTGTGCAACTTGCACGGCATTAAGTTCACCGAAACAGAAGAAGCATATACGTCCAAAAGTAGTTTTCTTGATGGAGACTCCCTACCCAGGTACGGTGAAAAACCGCCTGAGTGGAAAGCATCTCGAAAACGAATTAAACGTGGACTGTATCGCTCTGCTGATGGAACTGTAATCAATGCAGACCTAAATGGGTCGGCTAATATTCTTAGAAAAGTAGCCAGTAAGTTAGGTGTAAAACTTAACCGACTGGGTAGACGGTGTTTGGCCACCGTAGCGAGAATCAGACTTTAGTAATAACTAAAGCTATTCTGTCAGCAGAATCTCAGTGGCTTCAGCCCGCTTGAGTGTCAACCTCATACCTCTCTAAATCTTCTTCCCACGCCGTGTCAAATTGACACCAAGCTGTACTCTTGGAATTAGGAGCCAGCCAAATTACGTAGCACCACATCCAACAGCAACGGCGCTGTTCGTAGTTGTAAAATTTGCCAATAACTATTCCCCAGTCACCTTCTTCACCAACATCAGTCCAGCGCACCATCTCGCCACACTCAAAGCGCGGGGGATGAATTTGGGCAAAATTTGCAGGCAACTCAGTTGAAGGTGGTATATCCTTCAACTGTTTTAGTGGCAGGCCCGAAATCAAATCTCGCTTTCCTTTTGAGATTGACATGAGTTCTCAACTGTGCATCGACTGCAACAGATTTGTTTTGATAGGTTTTTAGGCCAATTTCTTGATAAAGAAATTGCAGCGCGATATTTCCTTAAATCAATCAATTGGAATCTATATTTGACCAACTATTCTCAAAGCCCTACTCTGGCTAGGCTATCAGTTTTTTGAGATACCGCCCAATCGCGTTGATGTCAAGTCCGGTTGCAGCAGACTGGTATAGTAAAGGTGTAGTTGCTTTCGTCAGCGAGGTGCGACGATCGACAAACGTCTCCAAATCGAACCACACCGGGAAGTAGAAGAACTATTAGAGAATATTGATGACTTGTTCTTCAGAATATAACCAGCCAGCAAAAAAGGTTGCAGGTAGAATCAAACAATAGTATAATTAGATTAGTTACTAATAATTTTCTTGGTGGCGCGGTGTTATGAACGCCCAAAAACCTGTTACCTTCAGAGACCTCATCGACGCGATCGCTACCTTGCCGCTTATCAACTTTCCTGAGAATTCGAGTCAGTTGAATAGCAATAAGCGGGAAGTGAGTTGCAACAAGCGCCTCCGATTGTCCAGAAAAAGATTGAGCCAGATTTTGTTTGCCATCAAAGAATAGAAGCCAGCTAGCCTACTTGACGTAAAGCGCTCTTTCCTGGGTTATTGTCAAAATCCCTTTTATTCCTAAATAAAAAATAGCCCAAAGGAAGTGGAATGGATTTTGGGGCCGGATTGTGGAAGTTGGAGCGACTTTGAAAGTCGATATGGGTTCAGAGGTGGTGTCGCTCTTTCACTCGGATGTGGTGGCGATATTGAACCCAACGCCGAGTTTTTGCTCATCGGGCTGAGCGAATTCTTAGGCTGCAAAGCTTTGGCACGGTGTACGAGTTTGGGAAAATCGTCTTGAACAGGATGCAGAGAAAAGTGGTTTGGGATGCAGCAGCGCTAGCTTATCTGGATGCTGTAGAACAGGTGGAATTGGCGCGGCGGGCGATCGAGCAGGCTTTATAATGAGGCTCTCGTTTACTGGCACTAAATTCGTAATTAGCGATCGAGTTCTTTAATTCTGAATTATTTAACCATTAGCTTGTACCTTTAATTACGAATTATTCAGTCACCCCTCGTTCGGACGATCGCACAACTGGAAATTGTTTGTGCTGTGCGATCGCCCCTAGCGTCTTATCCTCTATGCAACAGACGGCAACTTTTCAACTTCTTTGCCCAAAAACCGTTGGTTGACGATTTCTCTGTAAGCCTCTAAATCAGGCTGCCAATTCTCTAGAAGCTGGTACAAGTGCTGCAGTTTGTCGCCTTCTAATTCTCCTGCAACCTCGTACTGGAAGCTACCAGAGAACAATACTGCGGGAGTTGGGTCAGCATCTTGCAGTTGCAATAAAGCTTCGGCAACGCTTAAGTTGAGTTCTCCTCGTCCTAGAGAATAAACTAAATTGACAGCAGCTTTTACCGGAGCTTTCCCAACATCAAACCATGTGCCTTTCGAGAGTAAAGTGGAGGTAATGTACTCCGAGGCTGCATTTTCATCTCCCCCTTCAAAGGTGACGAAGCTTCTGGGATTGATGCTTAAAGTTTGGTAGTCTGTGCGGGGTAAAGCTTCAACGTACTTGCGGATGATGGCGGGAATTTTGGTGTCTTCTGTTGACTTTGCACTCAGGGATTCGATGAAGGTGATGGCGTTCGATTGAGCGACGATATTGATGCCGTTGGTGAAGGCGACTTGAGAGATTTGGGGACTGAAAATGGGGGGGCGAGCGACTTCCCAATCGGATGGAACGATGCCACTGTATTTGAGGAAGTCTGAGTTGAGGAGGGTTGGGGAGTGGTTTTTGGCTGTTAGGGTTAAGGCTAGTTCTTGGATGGTTAGTGTGGGTATCATGACTGTTGGTAGAGCAGTATTATGTTAAATTTTATACTGTACAAGTTGTCTTTGTACAGGGGGGAAGGCGAAGGTTAGTTTGCGTTGAATATTGAGTTTTTGCGAGCGTTCGAGGATGGCCAGCATTTGCTGAGGAACCTTGAAAAATTGTATTTAAAGGTAAAATTTTATGCTCGCTCGTTTGTCGGCGGTTCAAATCGGCTGTACTTGGATGCTGGTAGCGCGTGCACGCCATGCTCAAGAACAAGATTTTTAAGGCACAGTTAGTTATTAGCGATCGCTCGAACATAATCGGACGATCGCCGATTCTGGTTATGAGGGAACTTACCCCCCTTGCTCGCTATCGTTCCGGTTCAAACCAATACGGGAGTAAGACTTTCCCGGTTTGGGAAAAAAAATACATATCTACAAGTTCTGGAAACCTTTATGCAGCGGGATTTTGGCTCAATTCCACTATCCCACAAGAGGTCTGTGACACAGATTAAGAAAATCTTAAATACATGACTGCAGATGTCTAACGCTCAAATCGCCCAAACTTATATTCCAAAAGAAATACAGCCAACGGAACGACCCCCAAAAAAGGGAAGTTCCGTTAGGAACGATCGAGCCGCGGTTTCTGAAAGTGCGATCGTCCCGGTCCCTCCATTTTTATAAACGTATGCCGCGCGAGCAAATTTACCCTATTCCAAATAGCACTTACGAGTTAAAATTAGTTAACCGATATGCCCAAAAACCGTCCTTTAACTAATTCTCGAAAAACCTTGAGGTCATCAGACCAATTATCTACCAATCGGTGCAACTGTTGCAGCCGCTGTCCGAGAGTATTGCCTGTTAAGGGATAATAGAAATTGCCAGAAAATAAGGCACCAAATTCGGGTTGGTTGTTAGCCCCTCTCAACAGAATATCGTCGATTTTTAAGTTCAGTTGGCGGTTCCCTATAGTATATGCTAGTTGGAGCGTGCTCCTGACAGGAGTGCTGCCGAATTCTTGCCAAGCACCCTTTGATAACAGTGCGGTGGTTATGTAGTACGCATTTGAGTTGGTACCAGCATCAAAAGTTAGGAATATACTGGGGTTGATTTCTACAGCTTGATAGTTAGCGTTGGGTAAAGTATCCGCATATTTGCGAACCATTGTTGGTATTTGTACGTCTTTGAGAGATTTGGATTCTAGGGTTTCGGAGAAAGTGGCTGTCACGTTGTGAAAAGATGCGATCGCGCCGTTGGTAAAGGTAATTTTTGTCATGTGGGAGTCGCCCTCAGGCTGTTGGGCTAGTTGCCAATCAGGAGGGACGATGCCGCTGTAGGAGAGGAATTCAGGGGTAAAATGAGTGGGGTTGAGGTTTGGGGCGATAAGGGCGATCGCCAGTTCTTCAAATTGCGGGATTGGTTTCATGGGAATGTCGGTTTCTGCGGGTGACTTAATTTTACGTAATGGCAGCGATCGTGCAGTGGACAATTATCGATTGGTACTGCTTCGATATCTTCCACTTTTTCAGAATTGGAAAGTATGTTTGCCATAGCCTGCAAGCTTTTACTCAAGATAGGTCGATTAAACTTCTACCACCGTTGTCGAAAGAGGTGCGTAACGACTCCAGAAAGCTCCGATCTAAGATTCCCACCTCCTTCAACCGATGCAAGTCTTCAATTTGCTTTGCTGTTTCTCGAACTGTAAAAGGATGATGGGCAATTTCTTCTTTCTGTTCTTCATAAGACTTTTCAAACCAACTAGGCTCAGTAATATCTTTTTGGAGCCTAATGAATTCATCAATTGTGTTCCCGACGCACTCTACTACCTTGACCATTAACTTGATATTCATTGGTTCGAGGCAGGCTTGCAGAGTGTAGTAAATAGCCATAGCAGCACACTCTGCTTGGTAAATATAAATTCCTCCATCTATGTCAGGTACTGCGTCATCACAATCTGCGATTAGCTGGCGAATCCTGGTAAAGTCCATTGAAGTTTCTTGAATAAATTGCCACACTTCATCTAGCGCAATTCTAAGTATATCTGGATTGCCATGTTGATTTTCTCGGTAAAAAGCTCTGTAATTAGGTAAGAGTCTCTCGCAACAAGATGCTGCAAAAGCTAATTGATGAAAAGTAGAAAGTTTTGCTAGAGCTTGTTCCATAGCATCCAAGTTATAAATATCTAGATTCATAATAAGCTACCTCAATCATAAGCAAAGTTGTTAATAATATTGGTTGTCGCGATAGACCGGAAACTAAATAGTCTCACTACTCCCTGTTTGTTTGCTGCCATTGCTCCATTTTCTGTAATATATCATCTATCGAAAAAACTAAATTAATAGGACTCGCTGGATATATGCCTCTCAGCCACATATCTGTATAACAAGACAGGCAAATACCATCGCCGTGGCTTACTCCAATTGCCGCGAGCTTTTTGTTATTTAGTTCAGCCCATCTGATCATCCTTGTTTCTGCATGAAAAAAGTCACTACCTAGTCTAGGAGGTGCTTCCCAGCCAGACCTATTAACTAATTCGCGCAACCGTGTACCCAACGCCCCATCACGGTTAACGGATACAACCATTGTTACAGTACCATCTGGATTTTCAATCCGACCCACTGCAAGTACATTTCGGCGATTTATGAACTGTTCCCTCAGTTGCTTGGCTGCTGAATCTAACTCTTCTACTTCAAGAATTCTTAGTTTGCCTTCTCCATCATATATATTAACGTTTGACCGTATTCGTAGACTTCTTCTAGCTAACTCTTTCCAAAAAACTGCGCCAGCTTTGGTAAGCAAAGGCAAGAAAACTAACCAATCCCATACAGTAGAACGGCCTTCTAAGATTTCCCGCGTGCTTTGGTAAGATCCACTTGCTGTCGAGAACATTGAGTAAAGTTGCGCCACCCTCTGTCCCCAGCTAACCCCAGCCAACGATTGAGGCGCTCCCCAACCCAGCCCAATAGTAGCCACGTTCCCCATCACTCGACCCAGATTAAAGAATGCTCCCCGGTGATTTCTTGTCGCTACCTCCCCGTACTGTTGCGCCCGATATTGGGTGCTGAGTCCCCCGCTAGCTCCATCAGCAAACCCAGCTAAAAATCGATCGTATATTGCGAGTCCATCCCCACCTATAATTTGAGTTCCCGTAGCGTACCCGGTAACATAAGCCATGCTTGCCAGCACAGCTTGAGTCGCAATATTACTCAAGAATTCGCCTATGTTGGTCATGTACCCGCTAGGGTCAGTATTAACAACCGGATTAGCATGAGCGTACTGATAATCATGCAAACTCATCGGGTCATTCAGAGTGCCCTCATAAGCATCAGCCGAAACAAACCGCCCTAAAAACGGGTCATAATATCTCGCCCGTAAATAATCCAACCCAGTCTCAGTATCCCGTTGTTCTCCGGCAAACAAATAAGCATTATTAGAACCACCCGTTGCAGCAATTAAATTGCCATAAGCATCATAAGAATAGCTATCAGTAACGCCACCCAATCCATTCGTCAGCAACCGAGTCGAGCCCAACCCATCAGCATGATAAAACGACGGCTGATTCCCCTGCAACTTCCCAACCAAATCGTACCCGTAAACGTAAGACGCCTTCGGATTCCCCGCAGCATCGTACTCCTCCACAACCTGAGAATAAGGCTGCAACTCATCAATCAAATACCGAGTTTCCACCCCATCAACAACCTTACCAACTCGAATCCCTCGATCGTTATATTTATACTCAACATTCCGAGTAATTCCACCCTCAGTAACCGTCACTCCCACCAACCGATTCTCGCCATCATTCTCCCACCGATAAACAGTAGAATTATTCCCAGTTACCTCAGAAATCAAATTCCCACTGTCATCGTAAGTGTAATCAGTAACCACCCCCGACGCATTCAAGAAGTCAAGCTGATTCAAATTGTTGTAAGTGTAAGTCGTTACCCCACTCACAGAATCAGTCTTCGTCAGCCGATTGCCAACAGCATCGTAAGTGTAACCCAGAACCCGATTGTTGCCATTCGGATCGTTAGAAACCTTCTCCTCCAACAACCGATTCAAATCGTCATACTCGTACTCAACTTTCCGCCCATTTTGTTCGACTACTTCCTTGCGATTGCCAACAGCATCGACTGCATAATCGAAACTAGAAATTACCTGCAACTCCTGCTGAGTAATCGGGTCAACCTTAACAGTCTTCACCAAATCCAAACGACCCAAACTATCGTAGATGCGAGTCTCAACTAAATTGTTCGGATACGAAGTTTTCCAGAGATTCCCCAGAGAATCGTAATCATACGTCACCGTCCCCAGATCCGGCGTACTAACCGTCTTCAAACGCCCCTCTGAATCATAGGTATAGCCAGTCGTGCGAGTCGGAGTCTTAACCTCACTAACTTGCCCGGATTCATACTTATATTCAATCGAATTCCCGCTAGCAAGATAAGGACCAACCGGGTCTTTACGAGAAATTACCTGCCCCAAACTGTCATACTTATAAACAGTTGCACCCCGACTGTCAGTAATAGTTTCTTCCAACCCATTTGTAGCGTAAGTAACGCTAACAGTTGCACCGCTAACATTCTGATACTGCTTAGCAATAACTTGGTTTTGGTCGTTGTAAGTATACTTAACCGTCTTGTTATTGAAATCCGTAATCGTGACAGTGTTAGCAACATCATCGTAAACAAAAGTAGAACGCTTGCTATCCGGTCGAATTACCGCCTTGCGGCGACCTTTCTCATCGTATTCATAAGCCGTTACCTGACCCAAAGCATCCTTAACACTTGTCAAATTGCCCGCACTATCGTAACCGTATTCAGTACGCTTTTGCAAAGCATCGACAACAGCTTTCAGTTGTCCGTTAGCATCGTATTCAAACTTAGTAGTTTTGCCATTCGGGTCAGTCGTTGCTGTTACCTGACCTTTACTATCATAAGTAGTAGTAGTCGAAGTTCCCCCAGCAAAAACAGTTTCAGTTTTTCGATTGCCAACTGCATCGTAGGTATAGGTGATGTAATTGTTGGCATCAAAACGAGTGAGGGTAACGCGATTTGCTGCATCGTATTCGTACTCGGTACGGTTGCCATCAACATCAATTTCTGCTTTAACTTGCCCGTTCTTGTAGTATTCAGTTTTAGTACGGGAATTGGTGGCTAAATAAGCTGGGGTACTCTCGGGATAAACGATATTTGTCCAGTCAACAGATTGAAGAGTTGTACCCGGAGAAATAGCGTTCAGCAATTGCTGTACTTGATTGGCTGTTTCGTTGGGATAAACAGTTTCAGTCAGCCGTCCCGCGTCGTCGTATTTGTAGTGAGTAACTCGTCCGTCACCGTCGATAGTAGCCCTTTGACGGCCACCTTTATCGTAAACAGTAATCGTTCTGGGATTGTCGGAGTTGGTGAGAGTATCGTCAGGATAAATAGTTTCAACTAACTTACCTTCGGAGTTGTAGCGGTACTCGGTTCGGCGATTCCCATCAATGCTGGCACTTTGGCGGCCATTGCTGTCGTATTCGTAAGTTGTAGTGCGCCCAGATTGGGTAATTGACTTAATTTTCCCTTCTTGGTCGTAAGTCCATTCTGTTACAAATTCTTTTTCTCCAGTGGGAGTTGCTACCTTCATTGTCTCCCGCAGCATATTGCCGTTGCTGTCGTAGGTGTAGGTAGCTTTGTTGCCGGATGCGTCTTCTAAATTAGTTACGTTACCTCCACCATCGTACTGAAAGCGGGTGATGTTATTAGCTGCATCGGTGAGGCTTAGAATATTTCCCCTCATATCATAACTATACTTAGTAACATTCCCCGCCGCATCCTTAGTCGAAAGCAAATTCCCACTCGGAGAATAGGTATAACTCGCACTATTCCCCAAAGCATCAGTCTCAGTCAAAACCTGTCCCCGACTGTTATAAGTCCACTGACTGACATTCCCCAAAGCATCTTTTTCAGTTAACTTATTCCCCTTAGCATCGTAAGTCCACTCAGTCTTTTGCCGCACCTCAACCGAATTCCCCGCCGCATTTAACTCAGTGGCTATAACAGTCTCAGTCAAAACGTTATTATCCGCATCGTAAGTCCTGTCAATCCGCTTACCTAACGGGTCAATCTCAGTCAAAACGTTCCCCCGACTGTCGTAAACGTAAGTCGTTTCCTTACCGAAAACATCCTTAACTTTCTGAATCGAATTATTCGGATCGTAAATCAACTCCACCGCCGCACCGTTGGCATCAACCATCTGCTTCAAACGCCCGGAATCATCGTATTCAGTCTTAACTCCACTCCGTCCCAACGAATCAATAACTTCAGTTAAAAAGTGCGGTCTGTCCTCATCTTCATACTCAAACCGAGTTGCATTATTCTCCCTATCCTTAACAGCAACCAAATCCCCTTTCGCATCGTATTCGTACTTGACTTTCTTGCCATCCGGGTCAACAACACCGACAATCCTCCCCGCAGCATCCCTCTCAAAAGTCACCGACTTACCAGTCGAACTTGCAATCCCCGCATCGCTAAAAGTCAGCTTATTCCCGTTAGCATCAGTAGCAGTCAGCAAATCCCCAGATGCCGCATCAATCTCGTAAACCAACCCCTCTTGAGTAGTCAACACATAAACCCCACCAAACGCCGGATTTTCAGGATTGAAGGGCTGTCCGTTCACCCCGTAATACCCGTTCTCATTCCGTATCAAATTCGCATCCTTAACCGTCAAATTCATCGTCGAACCTTTCTGAGACTCAAAAGCCGGCTTGTACATCGCAGCCCCCGGCCCAGCAGCCCCTAAATACTGATTCAAATGATGCGATTGTGGCTTGAATGTAAATGTCTCCCGCTTACCCCCCGGTAACGTAATAAACACTTTAGTTCCCGATTGAAAAGGAACAGTATTAATCCCCAAATCCTCATAAGTCGGGTCAGGTTTCAAAGAAGTCTTCAAATCCGTATCCCGGAACTCCATCCGCCAGCCGTAGCCAAAATCATCGCCCTTATTCGCATTCAAAGAATCGTAAGTCCTAGTCACGTTAATCGGAATACCCGCCACCGGAACCGTCAAATCGGTAAACGACAACCGGAAATTGCCCAACTTCAAATCGCCCGCAACATTCACCGTTCTTTCAGTAGTCGAACCGTTACCGTTGGTATCGAAAGCCGTGAATTTGAGAACGTAAGCGCCGTTAGCCAAAACAGTCGGGTCAAATGTCGCAACCGTTCCGTTGCTGACAGCAGTCGTTCCCCGATAAACCTCCTTAAACTCCCCGCCACCAACCGGGGCTACAGACAAAGTGTAGTAAGCCAAATTGCTGTCAGAAATCGTACCAATTATATTGACAGGCGCACTAATTTCTGAATCATCTTCTAGAGTAATGTTGAGAGTTGGGGCATTGACATCGGTGGGGTCAATTGCTGCTACAAAAACAGTCGCACTTCCAGCATTCCCAGGCAAGGAAGCACCCGTCCCCGAAGTATTTCGCAAATTACCAAAACTATCGTAGTTAAACTGAGCCACACCTTACTAATATCAGTCTACAGTCAATTGCGAATCGCTCACAGACAATTTGAACCCACGAGATGCTATATTATTTCCTATCGTTCCGTATCCTTCCAATTCTTTGTCTTCCCAAGGGAGATAAAGAAAATCCCCAATCTCGTCTTGATATTGTGATTTTACTACTTGATGCAGGTATCGCACGGCATAAAACTTATTAACAAAGCCAAAAACTGCTGTATCTCCTAGATCGAAAGCATTATAACAACTATGCGCCAACCAAGTACCGTCTAGGCATTCTTGTATGTAGCCCAAAAGTATGTTTTCAAAAAAAACGCTTTCGCGAGGACTGGATGTAATTATTAACCCTTTTTTACACATTTCCGTAAGCTCTGACCCCTGTCGCATAACTCCTTCCCGGTCATATCCACAGGACAATTCTTGAGTCAATGTAAAAGTGTAATCTTCAAGAGGTTCTGTGGTAAAGTTTATTACGTCTTCTACTGCTAGGTCTGTTTTTTCTGGCTCTGCAGGAAGAGAAGGAACATCGCAAACTCCTTGTGGATATTTTACTTTGATTACTTGATGCAGGAATCGCACTGCATAAAATTGATTGATAAAGCCCAACATTTCCATTATGGGCTCGAAATATGCAGTGCATGCCAGCCAATAGCCGTCAAAACATTCTTGTATACACCCAAGACGTACCCCTTCACAGGAAATGTTTTTATAAGGGTATTCTTTGACGAGCGACCCTTTTTTTCGCATTTCTGTAAGTTCTGGCTCCTGCCAAATAACCCCTTTACGATCGTATCCGTAAGACCATTCTCTGTAAAACTTAAAACTATATTTTTCGAGACCGGGTATTTGAAATTTATGATATTCGTCGTAATTATTAGGCATCAACTCACAAGTATTATTAACTACAATAATTAAAAAAGATAGCAATTATCTTCTTTAACTAACTGAGCCACACCTTACTAATATCAATCTCCCATCAATTGCAAATCGCTCACAGACAATTTGAACCCACGAGATGCCATATTATATCCTATCCTTCCGCATCCTTCATCTTCTTTGTTTTCCCAAGGAACATAAAGAATGTCCCCTATCTCGTCTGGATATTGTACTTTTACTACTAGATGCAAGTATCGAACGGCATAAAACTTATTGATGAAGCCAAAAACTGCTGTATCTCCTAAATCGAAAGCATTATAGGGACTATGCGCCAACCAAGTACCGTCTAGGCATTCTTGTAAATAGCCCAAAAGTATGTTTTCAAAAAAAACTCTTTCGCGAGGAATGGCTGTAATTATTAACCCTTTTTTACGCATTTCCGCAAGCTCTGGTTCCTGCCGAATAACTCCTTCTCGGTCATATCCGCAGTCCAATTCTTGAGTTAATGTAAAAGTGTAATTTTCAAGAGGCTCTGGGGTAAAGTTTATTACGTTTTTTACTGCTAGGTCTGTTTTTTCTAGCTCGGAAGGCAAATAAGGAACATCGCCTGCTGTTTGCGGGTATTTTACGTTAATTGTTTGATGGAGAAATCGCACTGCATAAAATTGATTGATAAAGCCCAAAGTTTCTATTATGGGTTCAAAATATACAGTGCTTGCCAACCAAGACCCATCCAAACATTCTTGTATACACCCAAGACATCCCCCTTTACCCAAAATATCTTTATAAGGGTATTCTTTGACTATCGCTCCTTTTTTCCGTATTTCTGTAAGTTCTGGCTCCTGCCAAATAACCCCTTTACGATCGTATCCGTAAGACAAATCTCGGTTGATATGAAAACTATATTTTTCGAGACCGGGTATTTGAAATGTATGATATTCGTCGTAATTATTAGGCATAAAATCACAAGTGTTATTAACAACAATAATTTAAAAAGATAGCAATTATCTTTTTTAACTATTAGTTTGTGTGGACTCTGCTCATCAAACAATCTAGATATCACCCTGAAAACAAAAAACTTAAATTCAGTCAATAAAGTTAGCAAGAACTAAAATTACTCCTTGTTTCAATGCTTCTTTCGCCATCATTTGCTTATCTGTTTTTGAGATACCGCGACCACGCTCACCAGATTCTCCCGGCATAGCTTCTAGTAATGAGATATAAGAAACAAACGGTAAAAGCTGATTCTTGGCGGCGTAGTTAGACATAGCTTGCCATTGGTTATCGTTTTCTTTTATATCCTTTCGTACAGCAGCTTGAGTCAATTTAATATCACCGATGAGATATGATTTTGGATTTTTCGGTGCATAGTTACCTTCTATAAATACAAAGTCTGGGCGAGAACCACCCCCCCTATTCTCTTCTACGATTCTACGAGTCTGGGGGTCGTTATAATTGTAACAATCGAAGCCACTCCTTGCATCTCCATTTGTCTGTACTTGTGGGAAAAACCGTAAACTTTTTATTAAAGGAAGACCCTCAAAATCAAAATACTGGCAGATTGTGTCGTCTAAGAAGTCTTCAAATATGTTACCATCACGGGCTTTAAGAAGATCTTTTGCCAGGTTTGTACCCGGCATAAAATTGCCGAACGCACTCATTACAATATTACCTGTGGTTTCTCCCAATTTGTCCAAAACGTAGTCTTTTGCTTCAGCTCTTGCGTAGGTGTTAATAGCAGCCAAGGCACTTTGTGTATTTATTGTTGAATTAAGTTCAGCGATCGAAAACATCCCCGTAGGATCGCTATAAACATGAGGATTGTTGTAAACAAACTGATAGGGATTGCTACTCTCAGGTTCCATCTCAATCAAATCGATCGGATCGTAACTCATAAACCGCCCCGTTTCTGGATCGTAATACCGCGCCCGGAAATTGTACAAACCAGTCGCATCATCCAACCACTGTCCCTGGAACCGGAAATCCCCACCTGCATTCCCAGGTAAAGAAGCTGCTGTCCCAGACGAACTTTTTAGGTTGCCAAAACTATCATAATTAAACTTAGCAACACCTTGACCGCTAGCACCCGCCAACCCAATCACCGAACCCATCGCATCAGTCAAATAATAAACCGGATTCCCGCTGCCATCAAACCGCATCAACGGTTGATTTCCTGCATACACATAAGCGCCCAAAGCATTACCATTCCCATCCATCACCAACTGCGGCGACTCCAAACCATCACCCATTGAAGGCGCAACCAGATAATCCCTTTCACCCGCCGCACTCTTCACCTCAACCCTGCGACCAGAACTATCATAATCGTACTCAACTAACACATTTCCCGCAGCATCCTTCACCTGCGAAATCAAATTATCGGTATTGTAATCAAAATCCCGAATCACCCCATTTCTATTAACAACATCCACCCGTCCCCCAGCATCATAAGTATAAGTATCCACATTCGACCCATTCGTCACCGAAGCAAGCTGATTGACATTCTCGTAACTGTAAGTCCCCGCAGCCAAACCACTCGATACAACTTGACGGTTGCCAGCAGCATCGTAACCGTAATCAATCTCCTGCAACAAAACCCCAGCTGCACTGTAATAAGTTTCCTTATCCACCCGCAGCGCAGTATCGTACTCCAACCTCACGTAAGAACCATCTTCCCTTGTAATCTTAGTCGGTTCCCCAATCCCTTTTCGTTCGTAAGCAACAGACGCCAACACCGTCACCCCATCAGGAGCAAAATGAGTAATCTTCTCAACCAAATCCGTCTTATCCTGATACTGGTAAACCGTCTTCACCCCATTCGGCAAAGTCCGTTCTTTGAGACGATTTACTGCATCGTAAACCATCGCAGTTTCTAACACTTGACCGCCGGGAGAAGTTGCCTTCACTTTATCCGCATTGCCATTCGCATCGTACCTGTATTCAGTTATGTAAGCAGTAGAATCAGGCGCAGTCTTATCAGCTTTAACCGCAACCTTCTCAACTCGACCCAAACCATCTCGTTCGTAGCGAATGCTGCCGCCGTTAGGATAATCCAAGCCTGCAAACGCACCAGTATCGGGGTCGTAGTGATACGCAGTCGTTCCCGCAGCATCCGTCACGCTTAAAAGCTGACCGGTTTCTGCATCCCAGTTAGAAACAACTTCTCCATCCAATGTGGAAACCCTGCGCTTTTCCTGTCCCGCCGCATCATACTCGTAACTTACAGTTACTCCGCTGGGCAACTTCATTTGTTCGAGGCGGTTGGTAAGTGAATTGTAAATAAATTCCTTTTCACCGCCATCGGGATAGATAATTTTCTTGAGGTTTCCATCCTCGTACTGATAGGACAGCAAAGTTGCTTGATTCGGTCCGGTCACTCGTTCCAACCCGCTTTCACCGTAGTGATAAGTATAGACAGCATCGCCCAAATCCGTAACCGTCTTCAACCGTCCCAAATCATCGTAAGTAAACTTGCGGTCATTGCCGCCCCGGTCTATAATTCGAGTCGGATAGTCTTTCGCTTCCTGCAAGTTGTTGCTGAAAAGATACTCAACTTTCGACTTGGTTCCGTCGGGATAAATCGTTTCAACGGGCAAGTAATTAGGAGACTGTATTGAAGTTGTCTCCCTTCCCAACGGGTCGATAACTGTCGTTCCGTTAGAATTGTAGCGGTATTTCCAGATATGACCGCGCGGGTCAGTCGTAGTTTTCATCCGACCGTTAGAGTCGTAAGTATAGCTGGTCGTGTAGCGGGTGTTAGCATCCAAAACGACAGTTTTTCCTGCTAGCTTGCCTATCAAATTATCTGCTACGCCGGGATCTGGGTCAACGCCTACCAGCGTGTCATAGTGGTAGATAGTTTCCACCCCCGTCGATTCATCTTTGACACTTTTAACCCTGCCAATTTGGTCGTACCCGTACCGGGTAACGCTACCGCTAGGGTCAGTTTCAGTTTCCAACTGACCTGCTTCATTGTATGTAAATTTAATCTCGCCGCCACCGTTCGTTACCCAACCTCCCAACTTGCCATCATCCGTAAACTTGCGTTCGATACGGCCGATAGTTGGGGCTTCTATGCTCGTCCAATCGGCTCCAGCTCCTTCATAATCGTATTCTACCCACAAACCGCCACCGTAATCTGCTCTCGTTTGCCGTCCCAGTCCGTCATATTGGAAAGTAGAAGTAACGCCATTTTCAGTCATGGTTTCCAACAAACCTTTAGCGTTGTAAGTCATTGTTGTTTCGTTCCCCTCAGCATCTTTTATCCAGCGGGGGTTGCCAAAAGCATCGAAATTGCCGTAATAAGTAGTGCCGAAGGTATCGGTTTCTTGAACGACTCGACTTTGGGAATCGTAGACGTAGGATTGGATGACATTACCGAGTCCATCCTGCATTTTTAGCATATTGCCAGCGCGATCGTACTCCATTTTTATGGATGCCCCTGTTGGCATGACAATGGAGGTAGGCTGACCGTATTTATTGTAGGTGTAGTTAGTGATTCCAGGCACCGTACCCGGACAGCCGCAGTAGGGTTCGGTACGGGATAAGAGATTGCCGCTAGCGTCATAGGTGTATTTTGCTACCAATCCGGCGGCATCTTTTGTTTCGATTAAATTGTTGTTATCGTCGTACTTGAAGTTAGTTTCTTGACCTAACGCATTGACTTGTTTGACAACATTGCCGCGCAAATCGTAGACATAGGTAGTGGGATTGCCGAAAGCATCTTTGACGGTTTGAATTGAGTTGTCTGGGTCGTAAATCAACTCTACGGGATCGCCGTCTGCGTCAATTATTTTCTTCAAGCGACCTTTGTCATCGTATTCAGTTCTGACTCCCGTGTTTCCTAGCGGGTCGATGACTTTTTCTAAATAGTGAGATTGGTCGGTGTTGTAAACAAATTCTGTTTTATTTTGTTCTTGGTCGGTGGCGGCAACCAAATCCCCCTTCGCATCGTATTCGTACTTAACCTTCTTCCCATCCGGGTCAACAACACCGACAATCCTCCCAGCAACATCCCTCTCAAAAGTCACCGACTTACCCGAACTGCTAGCAATCCCCGCATCGCTAAAAGTCAGCTTATTCCCGTTAGCATCAGTAGCAGTCAGCAAATCCCCAGATGCCGCATCAATCTCGTAAACCAATCCTTCCTTCGTCGTCAACACATAAACCCCACCAAACGCCGGATTTTCAGGATTGAAGGGCTGTCCGTTCACCCCGTAATACCCGTTCTCATTCCGTATCAAATTCGCATCCTTAACCGTCAGAGTCATCGTCGAACCTTTCTGAGACTCAAAAGCCGGCTTGTACATCTGAGCACCCGGCCCAGCAGCCCCCAAATACTGATTCAGATGATGCGGAGTCGGCTTAAAAGTAAAGGTTTCCCGCTTACCCCCCGGTAAGGTAATAAACACCTTAGTCTTGCTGTCAAACGGTACGGTATTAATCCCCAACTCCTCGTAAATCGGGTCAGCTTTCAGCGAAGTCTTCAAATCCGTATCTCGGAACTCCATCCGCCAGCCGTAACCAAAATCATCGCCCTTATTCGCATTCAAAGAATCGTAAGTCCGAGTCACGTTAATCGGAATACCCGCAACTGGAACAGATAAATCAGTAAACGACAACCGGAAATTGCCCAACTTCAAATCACCAGCAACATTCACCGTCCTTTCAGTAGTCGAACCGTTACCGTTGGTATCGAAAGCAGTGAATTTGAGAACGTAAGCGCCGTTAGCTAAAACAGTCGGGTCAAATGTCGCAATCGTTCCGTTGCTGACAGCAGCAGTTCCCCGATAAACCTCCTTAAATCCTCCGCCATCGCCCGGAAATTGCCCGCCACCAACCGGAGCAACTTCCAATGTATAGTAAGCTAAATTGCTGTCACTAATTGTGCCGGTGATATTGACAGGCGCGGTGATTTCTGCATCATCTTCTAAACTGATGTTGATAGTTGGCGCGTTGACATCGCTAGTATCAATTGCAGCCACAGAAGCAGTCGCATTCCCCACATTTCCAGCCGCATCTTTAGCTGTCGCAACTGCCGTAATAGTGCCTAAATTATTTAACTTGACATTTGCTTGACCTTGTGCATCTAAAACAACAGGAGTGCCGTTAATAGTTAAGCCCAAAGATTCGACTTTTACGTTATCAACAGCATTCACAGTAAACGTGACATAATCCCCAACATCGACGGTATTGTTGCTAGCAATTAAACTTACTTTCGGCGCAACAGTATCGGCAACAACACTTAAATTGTAAGAAACAGTAACGCTTTCTCCAAAAGTATCAGTCACCTTAACCTCAACCGGATGATTGCCGATATTAGTAGCCGAGGGCTTCCAACTAATGCGGCCGAATTCATCAACAGTCATCCCGCTGGGAGATTGAATTAAAGCAAAAGTCAACAAATCTCCATCAGCATCAGTCGCCTTCAAATCGTAGCGGTAACTTTGACCAGGCGACGCAGATTGAGGCGGAATCTGAGGAACAACAGGCGTAGAATTCGCCCTGGCACTTAACTCAAAACCTTGGGCCGCACCCGTACCGGAATTGTCAACAGCCCCGACTACCACTTGATGGTTTCCAGCAGTAGGATTGTTCCAAGTAATCGCACCAGTAGCCGAATTAATTGTCATTCCCGGAGGAGATTGCAATAACTGGTACTGCGAGATAGTACCGTCAGCATCGGCCGCAGTTACTTGGTAGGTATAAGGGCGTCCTGGTGAGGCTGTAAATACAGGTGTGGAAGTAATTGCTGGAGAAAGGTTGATAGCAGTAGTTGCGGCATTGACAGTAAAAGTTTGAGTAGCAATTGCCCCTTGCTTGTCAGTCACGGCAACCTCTACAGAATGCTGCCCAATTTGAGTAGCATTCGGCGTCCATTGAATAACACCGTTACTATCAATTGCCATCCCGACTGGATACTTACTCAAACTGAAAGTCAGCGGGTCATTTTCCAAGTCTGTCGCGACAACTGTATAAGCGTAAACTTGATTTACTGCTGCCTTTGATGGAGGAGTTGAAACCACAGCCGGAGGCGTGTTTATTCCCCTGACAGCCAGCGTAAATTCTTGGACTGCATAACCGCCGTTGCCGTCAATTGTTCTTACAGAAACAGTATGTTCGCCAATTTGTTCTGCGTTAGGCTGCCAGCGTAAAGAACCAGATTGGGGGTCAACAATCATCCCGGATGGTGCTTTGTCCAAACTCCACAGCAACCTGTCTCCATCTGCATCGCTACCCGTCAAATTGTATTGATAAAGCTTGGCGAGATTGGTAATTTGTTCGGGAGTAGAATCGATACTGGGGGCGCGATTTGAAGCGACATTATCCGCAGTTAAGTTAAACGTTTGAGTGGCAATACCTCCCAAGCCGTCGCTAACTCTCACCGTTATTGGATAAGTTCCCTGCTGCGATACTTCGGGAGTCCAACTAATCAATCCTTCTTGGAATGTCATGCCGGCGGGCGTCGAAGCTGGCGTTGCAAATGCCATGCCGGAGGGCGGATTTAATAGAGTATATGTTAAAGGGTTGCCGTCGGGGTCAGTGGCTTCTACTTGATAGAAATAAGTCTTGCCCAAACGAGTATTTGTACGGGGAGTTGAGGTGATGGATGGCGGGCGATTGGGGGCGGCTGGGCTGACGGTTAATTCGATTCTTTGGAATGCTTCTCCCCCTTTGTTATCTGTTGCTTTAATTAAGATTTCCCAAGGTTCGACTTCGCCGGCATATGCCCAATTGAATGCACCTCCTTGCTGTGCGGTTGTAGGAGTCCAATTAATTACTCCGGTTGTGGGGTTGATTGTGGCGTTAGTGGGGGTGACAGGTTTGCTGGAATTGGGAATTATGGAGTAGGTAATTGTGTCTCCGTCTAAGTCTACGGCTTTTGCTTGATATTGGAATGGTTGGTTGACGGCGGGATTGATGTTTTGTGGTAGTTGGGATGTAAAAACGGGGGCGTTGTTTCCGGGGGTAACTTCGATTTTGAAGGCTTGTAAGTCGGTGCCGCCTCTGCCGTCATTGACTCGGACAATGACATCGTGAATTCCGACAGCATTGAGTGGGGGACGCCAAGAAATCGTGCCGTTGGGGGCAACTGCCATTCCCTGGGGTTTTAGTACCAATTCAAAGGTTAAGTCGTCGTCGTTTAAGTCAGTTGCAGATGTCCTGTAAACTAATCTTTCTCCTGCTTTGACTGTTGTTGGCGGGGTACTGGTAAATTCGGGGTCAATATTGGGGCCTGCTAGTTTGGAATTTGTGGCTGCAAAATCTACTCCAAACTTTGTATTGTTAGCGGTGACTGTTACTTCTTGATAAATGGGGTTGGTTGGAGATGTTTGAGTCCATCCGGTAAGTTGCTAAAGCTGTCGCCCCTACCTTATTATCTTTTACGCAGCAGTTAGATAAAAATATTTTGCATTTCTATTATTGCTTAATTTGTGTCTCTGATTAATGCGTAGTTGTAACAATCTTTCATCGCATTCGGTCTCAAAATCTGTGGTATAGCCTTTATCAGGTAAATGAGGTACAGATAAAAACTCGAAAGTCCAAAGTCCCGACATTCATAGCATCTGGTGTACCTCATCTCGGTGAGAAAGGCTATAATTAGTTTTAAAAAAACACGCTCGCTTTTCACTTTATTCTGAGGGATGATTTTGCGAGACAAACATCTTTTTAAATTCATTTATATCGCAAACCCCTGTGTGATTCGTGCGAAGTTTCCAAAGAGCAAAACGAATCCCTAAAGGAGCATCTGGTGAATCTAATCGTAAATTCAATTCAAGAGGAATATTACCACCTATTTCTTCTAGCGAAGTTAGGAGAGAAGTTATCGAGTCAACTTCAGTTATTTCTGTTTTTAGCAATCGTTTTATAATAGGTTCAATAACTTCTTTAATTCCTTCTAAAGCTAAGTGATGAGCTGCCATCAAGTGATAGATATTATCTTCAACGATTGCATCTAAAAGGATGGGAACACCAGAACTTGAACCCAAGCCTAAAAGTACGAGCGCAGCTAAAATTTTTGTTTCTGAATCATTAGATACGGTGAAAAGTTTTTCTAAATGCGGTATGGCTCTTGAACCAAGACGAGATAGGCGTTCCGCCACAAGAAGACGGTGAGGTCCTTTCTTTAAAGCACCTACAGCTTTGGCTGCAAGGGCATCAATAATTTCAGCAGCTTGCTCTACAGCAGGAACTTGCTTGTCAATTTTGCTGGAACCCAAATTTTCCAAAACTAACTCTAAATTGAATCTGTTCATTCCCGAACCTTAGTAACTAAAAATTGACCATGTAATTGACGACCAGCAGCAGGTATTGAAAAGATACTTCCACCATTAGAAAGCATTGCTCCTCTTACAAGTATCCCATTTCTCTCCATCATTTCGTCTCCGGAAAACTGAATTACGAAATTTTGCCTATCGCCAAATACACCAACTTGATTAAGTTGACCGCTGGTTGCATCAGCCTGTAGTTCAGTAACAAATACATCATTTGATGCTTGGGTATTAAAAGCATTTGTTCCTTTTTTGAATTTAAGTTTTCTGACAACAACTGTCTCGCCAACCTTAAGTCGTTTGAGTGGGTGCATCTCACTTTTGCGAATATGTCAAAAAAGGGTTAAAATGAAAAAGCTAGTAAAATCGTTAAATAAAAATGAGGTAAAGAAAATGACACCCTCAGACCAACAACAGCTAAAAGCCCACTTAAAAGCGGTAGCAGAAATTTTTTACAGAAATACAGATCCAACCGAGTTAAAAAGTTTTGAAAGTATAGAAAAATCCCTGCGCCATAAAATATTATCAGAAGTTGGTCCAGAACTAGGTAGCTTTTTTTTTCAGCAGTATCAGGAATTCAAACAGGAAAACCCCGAAAAATAAAATCAATAATCGGCTCGCTCGACATTACAGATAATCAGGCAAAATATTTTGACTTAAAAGCTTACAGTCAATTTAGTCCACTCATGGAAAATTGTTGTCTTTTAATAAGTGCCAATGAATCTTATCAAATGGCAGAAAAAGATTTGGAGAAATTTACGGGAATCAAAATTTCTCACAGTACATTACAAAGATTAGTCAAGAGACAAGAATTTGAATTGCCTACATCTAAACAAGGAGTCAAAGAAATTACATTAGATGGCGGTAAAGTTAGACTACGCAACGAAACCAAGGGCGAGAGCTGTTACTGGAAAGACTACAAAGCCGTATGTTTAGATAATGTTTATTCGGGAGCATTTTTTCAAAATAATCAAGATTTAATTGATTGGACTAATACCCAAAAATTACTACACCCTATGTATTGTTTAGGAGATGGTCATGCTGGAATTTGGAACATATTTAAAGAAATTGGAGACAATGAACAAAGACAAGAAATCTTAGATTGGTATCATCTGAAAGAAAATCTCTACAAGGTAGGGGGTTCAATAAAACGATTAAAATTAGCAGAAACTATGTTGTGGCAAGGCAAAGTTGATGAAGTTATAAATTTATTTAAAGACTTTAAAGGTCAAGCATTTAAAACGTTTTGCAATTATTTAGAGACCCATCGCTGCCGAATAGTTAATTACCAATACTACAAAGAAGAATCCATAAGCTCGATAGGTTCGGGAACAGTTGAATCAATAATTAAACGCATTGGATTAAGGGTGAAAATATCGGGAGCGCAATGGAATATTGAGAACGTTTCCTCTATCCTTGCTCTTCGCTGTGCCTATCTCAACGGTCAACTTTCAATTTGATGTATTTGCCAAAGTGAGATGCACCCCCTAAAACCGCATAGGTTCAACCCAAAAGTTTTTGGGTTCCCAGTTTTCACAACTGGTAAAAAAAATCAAACCCACATCTGCGGAATGTGGGCTGTAAACTTCAGCAGTTCGCCCGGGGTCTTGAGTTTTGCTAACCGTCACCCCCATTTGCAGGGAGTTCTCATTGTCGCGGGGGTCAGGAGTAACGGACGGCAACTCTAGAATGCGGTAGCGGTAGTCACCCGTACTGGTGGCATTGCTCCCCTGCACGCGCACAGTGTAAGTCCCCGTTTGCAGCAGTTGATAGTGACCCCAGTCGTTGCTGGCGTTAATGTGGATGATTGGGCTGCCGTCAGGGTTGAACAGCTTGACCTCAACTGGGTCGTTGTCCCAGTCTTGACTGTCAAAGTAAATGCGAGTGCCAGCACTAGCTGTGAAGGTATGGTTGACAACCTGTCCCTCTGCAATATTTCCACTTTGCACGCTGCCGAGCCCAGTTGTGGCAACGGGTGTCGGTGTAGAGTCCGTTACCGTAAAGCTGTAGTCAACGGGAGTTGCGCTGTTACCGCGAACTGCTAAGACATACTCCCCGTTTGCCGGCAGCATCAAGTTAAAGTCAGACCCAGACACGCCAGTTTGAGGAACCACTTGGTCGTTTGGTCCGTAGACTATCCAGCTAGCGCTGCTGCTAAAAGGCACAGCCGCGTCAAAATTCAGCGTTTGTCCCGCCGTACCCGTAAATTTATACAGCTCGGTTTCATTGCCCGGTTCGAGCCTGCTTGGGGTCGGGGTTGCCACAGGTAGAGGAGTTGCTGCTGCCACATCCTGCAAGCGGAAGTTGTAACTACCTGTCGCACTGTCATCCCCATCCACAATCAAACGGTAAGTTCCCGACTCGGTAAGAGTTGTCGGCACCCAGTCAGCATTGGCTGCAATCCAGTTGCCAGTGGGACTGGCTGCGTTCCAGGTATTGTTGGTAAATTCAGCACCGCTGGGACTAATCAATTTAGCGCGGATGCCGCTGCTGGCACCTTGACTGTCGAAATATACCCGCTGTCCCGGAGTTCCCGCGAAAGTATATTCGTTTCTTTCCCCAGCTTCCGCAATAGTCCCCGATACGGTACTGCCCAGTTCCAAGGCAGTGGGGGTAGCTATGGGAGGGGTAGCAACTTTAAAACTGTAGTTAGCGGGAGTTGCGGAATTGTTCTGAAGGGCAAGGACGTAAGTGCCGGGAACTGACGGCGTTATTTCAAAGTCAGAACCAGTCCACCCCGCTGCCGGGACAGGCTTGTTGTCCGGCCCGTAAAGCACCCAGCGAACGTCGCTGCCGGTACTGGCTGCTAAATCGAAATAAAGCGGCTGCCCAACAGCAGGTTTAAATTGGTAGAAATCTATCTCGGTTCCCGGTGCGAGGGTATTGGAAATATCGGCATCCAGATTTAAAAGCGGTACTGCTTGCGGGTCTTCCACATCCACCAAACGGAAACTGTAATTGCCCGTCGTATTGTCGGTACCGTCGATGACTAAGTGGTACTCGCCTGCCTCCTGCAGAAACATAGGGGCGGTCATGTCAGCATTCAAATTGCTGCTCCACGTCGGCTGAATGCTCCAATAATTGTTGATGCTGGGGCTGTTGGGGTCGTTGAGTACCGTATCGGTAGGATGGCTGGGCGAGAACAGCTTAACAGTGAAGTTGCTGTCGCCGCTGATGCGGTCAAAGAACAGCCGCTGACCGGGCTTGCCGTTAAATTTATAGATATCCCGCTCTCCAGGTTCGTTAATGCTGCTAGAGACGGGCGAACTCAAAGTTAAAGGGGATACAGTTGTTTCGGGTGTCGTTACTTTAAATTGGTAACTCTCTGGGGCGGTAACGTTAGTGCTGCCACCCATCACCAGAGTGTAAGTGCCGTTCCCCGGCAGCCTGACTTCTAAGTCCGGCGACAGCCCGCTGAGGGGCGCAGGTATCACTTGGTTGTCAGGCCCGTAAAGCGTCCAACCCGTACCCTTATTCCCGTCCCAGCTTCCTGCTAGGTCAAAATACAGGTGTTGCCCTTCTGTTCCTTCAAACCGATAAACTTGTCGCTCTCGGGCATTAGCTAAAGTACCCGACAGGTTTTGGTCAAAGGGCAAGTCGAAGACGCTGGGATGGTTGGTACTCTTCGTGTCGAGGAGGCGGAAACTGTAGTTGCCCGTGCCTCTCCAATCCCCATCAATTTCAACTCGGTAAGCACCCGCCTCTTCTAGGGTTATTGGTTTCTGTTCTGCTGTTGTTTGCTGTTGGTAAATCTCTTTGCCGCTAGGACTAAAAATTTTCGTCCGCAAATAAGGGTCATTAGCGACGAGGCTATCTACGACTAGCTGCTGACCTACTGTACCCGTGAAAGTGTAGGTGTCCAGTTCCCCCATTTTCCCAATGGCACCCGTTGCCGCGTTCCCGAATTCGATGGGGGCTGTTGTCCGTTCAGAAGTAACTGCTTGGAATGGGTAATTTACGCTGCTGTTATGTGGGTTAACGAGCGCTACGGTGTAAGTGCCGTCGGCAGGCAAGGTTAATTCTGCATCGCCCGCCCCATTCGGTTTCAGGATGCTGTTGCCAGGCCCGTAAAGCGTCCAGTTGCTGCCATCATTAAAAAAGTAGACGTTTTGCCCTGCCGTACCTGTAAACTGCAACAACCGCGTTTCGTTTGCTGCTACAGTCCAAGTTTGAGCGGGGGCGTCTAGCACCATTGGCGCTGCTTGAGAAGCGTCTAAGAAGCGGAAGCTGTAAGCGCCTGTTTTGGTGGTGTCTGGGATATATGTTGTAGTAGGGGTATCGACAACAGCGCGGTAAGTACCCGTTTCCAGAAGCGCGAACAAGTCGCGGTTCCAGGATGTCGATATGTTGGGGAATACTTCGACACCGCTGGGGCTTAGAAGCCGAACGTTTTTTGAACCGCTATCTGCAATGCCGTCGAAGTACAGACGCTGGCCTGCCGTTCCATTGAAGGTGTAAATGTCTTGTTCCCCAGGCTCGCTGATGGTACTGTTTGCTGGGGTTGGGGTGCCAATGGGAAGGGATGCTACGGGCATTGTCGGTGTCACGACTTGGAATTTATAGGTAGGCGGGCTGCCGTTGTATCCTTGCAAAGCTAACAGGTACTCGCCATCACCGGGTAACGCTAACTCTAAGTCGCTAAGTGCCTGCGTTCTGTTAATGACTGTCTGTCCTCCCGGCCCGTAGAGAGTCCACGTATTAGACCACGAACCATCTAATGCGTCAAAGTACAAATACTGACCGGCTTGCCCGTTAAAGCGGTACAAGTCGGTTTCAAAGGGGCTGGGGGCAAAGGTGCTTTCAATATCTGCGTTCAGAACCAAGGGGGTAGCGCTCGTTCTGTCGAGGAGGCTGAAGCTGACGTTGGCGGTTGGTGTTGCTTGGTCGTTAGACACCAGCAAGTAGTGAGTGCCGCTTTCGGTTAAGGTGTCGAGCCTATCTGTTGCGTAGTTTGTCCAATATTCTGCTGCTGTAAAGTTAGCGATTTGGCTGCCGCTGGGGGAAATTAACTTAAGCGAGACGCCTGGGTTATTGGTCAGCCCGTCGTAATACAGCTTTTGACCCACCGCGCCATCAAACTTGTAAGCCGTCGTCCCCCAAGCTGGGATTGACGGGATGCTCGCAGTCGTATTCAAATTCAGCGTTTGGGATGCTGCCAAATCGAGCAAGGAGTAGCCGTAGTCGCCAGTTCCCTCTACTCGCAAAGTGTAGGTTCCCGTTTGCTGCAACTGAATCGGGCTTGGGGAATCTGTGCTGGCGCTGGAGCCATTGAGGGCAGAGACAACAGAGCCGCTCGGGTTCAACAGCGTGACGGAGACAGCATCGCCATCCGTATCAAGGCTGTCAAAGTAAACTAACGTACCCGCACTGGCAGTAAAAGTTTGGTTGGCCGGGGTTCCTGGCGAAACCGTACCGCTGCGTGCTATCCCCAAACCCGAGTTCGCCACTGGCGGGGGGGTGATGTTGTTCGCGGAGATGTTGTAACTGACGCTGCTGCTTGATGGGTTCTGCAACGCTAGGGTGTAAGTACCTGTAACGGGCAGCAACACTTCAAAATCGCTGTTTAGCCCAGAGCCGCCTATCTGTGACGAAAAGTTTGGAAAACCGGGAGCGTACAGCGCCCAGCTTGCACCCGATGCCGCAGGTGACAAGCTGTCGAGTTGGATTCGCTCTCCTGCCGTTCCGCTGAGTTGATACAGCACTGCTGCGTTTGGGGGCAAGCTGCCTGGGGTTGCCGTTCCCGAAGACAGGGTTGGGGCTGCTGTTGCATCCCCCAAGCGGAAACTGTAGTTGCCGGAGCTATCATAATTGCCGTCAATTGTCAAGCGGTAAGTGCCGCTTTCGGTGAGAGTATTGGACAGGCCGTCAGCACTTGTGTAACCGCTGAAGATTTCCAGACCGCTGGGGCTGGTGATTTTAGCTGTGATGTTGCCGTTGCCGAGTTGGGGGTCAAAGTACAGTCGCTGTCCGACGCTGCCAGTAAAGGTGTAAACATCTTGTTCTCCAGGTTTGCTGATGCTGGCACTGTTGACGGAACCCAAGGTGAGGGGGGTAGGGTTGGCAGTTGAGAAAAATGGCTGGATGCTGTAGTTGATAGGTGCGGCGGTGCCATTGCCGCCTGGCGCGGGAGTGCCGTCCCCGCGCAAGACTATGTAGTACGTTCCGCTTCCCGGCAGCACTGTCTCTATGTCGCTCCACAGGTAATTAGAGGTCACTAACTGGTTGCCGGGTCCATAGAGATTCCAACCGCCCGGGGACGAGGAAAGGAGGGTGTCCAAATACAGGCGAGATCCCTCGGTACCTGTAAACTGGTAAACGTCCGTCTCCGACCCCGGACTCAAAGTACCGCTGGTAGGAGCATTCAGGTTCAATGTCGGTGCTGTTGCTAAAGAGAGCAGCCGGAAGTTGTAATTTTCTGTGGATTCGACATACCCGTCTACAATCAGCCGATAATTTCCAGCTTCAGGGAGAATATATGGGACAGTTTTCGCCCAATCACTGGATGCATTGGTATTAAAGACTTCAATACCGCTGGGACTGATTAATCGAACGTAAGTGTTAGGTGTCTCTACCAAGGCGTCTATTAGCAGTCGCTGGTTGGCGCTGCCACTGAAGGTGTAGACATCCCTTTCTCCTTTTTCGCTGATGCTGCCAGAGAGGCTGAAGTTGCCCCACACATCTGGTGTAAGCGTTGCTGCTGATTGAGTTTGGGGGGTAATTACCCGGAATTTGTAATCCACAGGAGTAGCGTTGCGCCCCTGGACTGCCAGCACGTAGCTGCCGGCTGATGGCAGCACAACCTCAAAATCGCTACCCACACTGTTACCGTTGTAGCCTTCGTAAGTGTTGGAGCCGCCAAAGGTTGTCTTGCTGTCCGTAGCAATCCTCTGATTGCCAGGCCCGTAAAGCGTCCAGTTTGCCCCCCCGGATTGATATCTGAATCGAGATAAAGGCGCTGACTGGCGTCCCCGGTAAAGGAATAAAAGTGGGTTTCAAAACCGGGACTTAACTGTCCGGTGACATCTGCATCTAAGTTAATGGGTGTGGCTTGACCCACATCCAGCAAGTTGAAGCTGTAGTTGCCCGTGCTTTCGGAGTAACCGTCAATCTCCAAGCGGTAAGTGCCCGTCTCGTTGATAGTAAATGGTTCTGTATCTGAGCCTAAGCCGATGTTGTTAAGCTGGGGTACAATGGAGCCACTGGGACTGACCAGCTTTACGGAGGCATTTACTTGGGAATTACTCGACAAGTAGTCAAAATAAAGGCGCTGCCCTTTCGTGCCACCAAAAGTATAGATATCCTGTTCGCCTTTTTCGGTAATCGCGGCACTGACAGTGTTGGGGTTGGCGTTGTTGCCCAACTGTAGCGGATAAGTAATCGTGTCGGGTGTAACAATTCGGAAGGTATAAGAAGTGCTGCCGAAGAAGGGCGCGCTGCCCCGCATTACCAAAGTATACTCGCTGTCGCTGGGCAAGACGATCTCGTTGTCGTACCAGCCTACGTACCAAGAGTTTCCTTGTTTTCCGTCAACCCAGGAGCTTACCTGCCTGCCCTCTCCATCATATAGTACCCAGTTCAGGTTGGAGTTGGTGCTGAGTTGGTCAAAGTACAGCCTTTGTCCTTTGGCTCCGTTGAAGCGATATGCGTCATCTTCTGAGCCGGGACTCAGCACACCCGTCACGTTTCTGTCGAAAGGTGCAACGGGTGTTTGCTCCATGTCAATTAAGCTGAAGCCGTATTCTCCCGCAGCACCGTCAATGACTAAGCGGTAGTTGCCAGTTTCGGTCAGGTTGATTGGAGGGCCTTGATAGTTTGTGCCTTGATAGCTTGTATTGCTATCGAGTACCAGCAAGCCGCTGGGGCTGTACAACTTTAATGTCTGTCCAGGAGTGCTCCTAAGAGAGTCGTAGTACAGTCGCTGTCCTTCGAGAGCGCTGAAAGTATAGATATCTTGTTCTCCTTGATTGCCAATTCGCCCCAGTACGGTGTCGCCAAATACCATTGCTGCTGGCGGCGTCCACTGGACGATTCCCGTTTCTGGGTTGACCCTCATTCCCTCTGGGCCGAGTACCAAGTTGTAGGTTAGGGTATCGGAGTCTGGGTCTTTGGCATCGGCATCGTAGCGGTAAGGTGTATTGACGGCTGCATCGACAACAGGCGTCGAAGTAAAAATCGGCGGTCGATTTGGCGGCGGATTAATAGCTGAAAGCGTATAATTTTGTTTAGCCACTCCACCTTTCCCATCTACCACTTCCACCGTCACCGCGTGATTTCCAATATCTCCGGCAACCGGATTCCAACTAATAATTCCGGTTTGAGCATCTATCTCCATCCCCAACGGTTTTTCCAACAAGGAATAAGTCAGCGCATCCCCATCGGCATCAACGGCAATTGCAGTATAAACGTAACTTTTACCCACCAAAGCTTCCGTATTTGGTGTCGCCTTAAATTGTGGAACTTGATTTAACTGGCTTAAAAATACTAAATCGTAACTAAACTGAACTCCTTGAGGATTGTAAAACTTTAACGTATCGGTTGATGTCAGTTCCCCCGGCTTTAAAATGCCGTCACCAACCAGTTTGCTAATGTCGTAATAACGGGACTTAAACAAATTTTAAGCCCAAACAAAGCCTAAACTGGCTTTATAAGCGGAGAATACGTCCCAATTTTGGTT
>NZ_JAUBUY010000053.1:15666-42290 GCF_036705565.1 Microcoleus sp. AT8-B5 | reverse complement strand
AAATCTAAAATCTAAAATCTAAAATCTAAAATCTAAAATCTAAAATCTAAAATCTAAAATCTAAAATCTAAAATCTACAATCTACAATCTAAAATCTAAAATCTAAAATCTAAAATCTAAAATCTAAAATCTAAAATCTACAATCTACAATCTACAATCTACAATCTACAATCTAAAATCTAAAATCTACAATCTACAATCTACAATCTACAATCTACAATCTACAATCTACAATCTAAAACCTAAAATCTACAATCTACAATCTAAAACCTAAAACCTAAAATCTACAATCTACAATCTACAATCTAAAACCTAAAATCTGCAATCTAAAACCTAAAACCTAAAATCTAAAATCTAAAATCTAAAATCTAAAATCGATTGACTTTACTTTGATATAGGAATAGAAAAATAAAAAGTCGAGCCTCGATTGGGTTCTGATTCTACCCACAGGCTGCCGCCATGCCGCTCGACAATTCTTTGACAAATCGCTAAACCGATACCAGTTCCCGAATACTGTTTTTGGGTGTGCAAGCGCTGAAAAATCTGAAAAATTCGCGGATGATACTGTGAGGCAATCCCAATACCATTATCCTGCACTGAAAACACCCAGCTATCCCCCTGATGCGAAGCGTCCACCTGCACCACCGGCGCCTCACTGCTGCGGTACTTAATGGCGTTACCAATTAAATTTTGAAACAGTTGCAGCAGTTGAAAAGAGTCAGCTTTTACCCTTGGCAAATTCCCCTTAGTAACTGAAGCTTGATTCTCGCGGATGGCCAAATGCAAATTAGCACAAGCATCCTCAAAAACCTGATTGCAATCTATGAGCTCAAAAGGTTTCTGACTGCGACCTACCCGCGAATACTCCAGCAAGTCATCAATCAGCGCCTGCATCCGATCGCAAGAATGAACAATATTGCGGATAAATTTATTCCCTTGGGCATCAAGTTGGTTGGGAAAGCGTTTTTCTAATAGTTGAGCGTAGCCAGCAATCGTGCTCAAAGGCGCTTGCAAATCATGAGAAGCCACATAAGCAAACTGTTCTAGTTCGGCATTAGAACGAGTTAATTCTTGAGCGTAGCGGGTTTGAGCGTCTAAACTCGCTTGCAGCATTTCTTGTACCAGCTTGCGTTCAGAAATATCCTCGATCGCACAAATCAAATACTGCAGCGTCCCCTTGACATCGCGCATTGCCGACACAGTAACATTTGCCCAGCGCACTGCCTCATCTTTGCATAGCAAACGCTTTTCCACAGAAAAAGTTTGAATCTTCCCAGATAACAGCGAACCCAGGTATTCTCTGTCCGCTTCTCTGTCATCTGGGTGAGTAATTGCCTCCCAATTTTGCTGTAACAATTCAGATTGTGCATAGCGGACAATTTGACAAAAGCCAGGATTTACCCGCATAAATTTACCGCAAAGCGCTGTTTTAGCTATGCCGACCGCAGCTTGCTCGAATATCGCGCGGAAGCGTTCTTCGCTGTCTCGTAGGGCAATTTCTGCTCGTTTACGCTCGGTAATGTTACGAAATGTTACTGCCAGACCATCGTTTAATTTGACCGCCACAATGTGCAGCCAAACAATTGTATCTCCCTCCTGTTCATAATAAAATTCTTGGTCTACAGTTTCTCCTGTTTCTACTACAGAAACATACAAATCAAATAACCTGTTATTGCTAACTTGGGAAACTTTGGCTAACAAATTCTTGCCAACTATCTCATTTAATAGCAGACCATAAAATTTTTCAGCAGCAGGGTTAATCAACAGCCACTGGAAATCTACAATATTTCCCTCACTGTTGCGGACTGCAGAATAAGCCACCACACAGTCTAAGGAACTATTTAATATGCTAGCCAGCAGCGACTGCGACTGTTGCAGTTGATAATTTTGTTCTTTTAATTGCTGTTGCAGCTTTTGCAAGCGGACTTGCTTGTCGATGCGCGCTAAAACTTCTTCTACTTGAAATGGTTTCGTAATATAGTCGGCGCCTCCTACTCGAAAAGCTTGTAATTTATCGTTCATTTCATCTAATACGCTTAAAAAAATTACCGGAATTTGTTCAGTTTCAGGTGTCGCTTTCAGTCTCCGACAAACTTCATAACCGCTCATTTCCGGCATTCTAATGTCGAGCAAAATTAAATCCGGGCGATGGGCGATCGCCACATTCAACGCCAGTTGACCGGAAATAGCTCGGTAAACTTGATAGCCCTGGGATGTTAGCAGTTTGGATAAGAACCGCAGATTGCTTGGTTGGTCATCAACCACCAATACTTTAATTTCGCTATTATCCATTTATTTTAAACTCGATCGAGTTAAATCCATTATCTTGTCGAGTCGGTAATCGGCAAGCAAATCTTTTAAAGCCTCAGCTAAAGTTGGATGACTTTCCCAGATGCGATCGACAAGTTGAATCGCCAGCTCTTCATTAACATCATTAGCTGCGTCATGGAGTTCCTTCACCCAGCTTTGAGGCATTTGAGCCAGCAGCCCTCCGAAAAATGAATCGGGTTTTTCGTTCACACAATAACGCCGTAAAGCCCCGACAGGGAGTCGGGGCAACTCTTGATAAAGATAGCGCACTCCCAAGTAGCAAGCCATCTTATCAAAAAGGATTTGTTCTTGAAAAGGTTTCCGCACAAAATCGTCGCAACCTGCGGCGATAATTTCGCCTTTTTTTTCCTCAAAAGTGCTAGCAGTCAGAGCAATAATTACAGTTCGCCACTGAGTTTGTTTCTCTTTGGCTCTAATTTGTCGGACAGCTTCAAAACCGTCCATTACTGGCATTCGCGTATCCAGCCAAATTAAATGAGGCTGCCAACTTTCCCAAAGTTCAACCGCTTGGTAGCCATTTTCCGCTTCTCGGACTTCAAAACCAATTGGTTGCAACATTTTAACCAGCAGCAGCCGATTTTCTTGATTGTCGTCAACTGCTAAAATCCGATAAATCGGTTGATCTGCTTCTAGTCCGATCGCACGCTGGAATGTCGCCACTGTTATTTCCGACGAAATAGCGGCAAATACTCGGATATTAAATTTAAAACTGGTTCCCTCACCTAAAACACTTTTCACCCAAATATCCCCCCCCATTATTTGCACGTATTTTTTAGTAATTGTCAAACCCAATCCCGTACCATCAGCCGCTTTTCTCCCCGCTTGTGTTTGCACAAAAGCATCAAATAAAGTATCAATTTCTGCTGCTGCTATGCCAATTCCAGTGTCTTCAACTTCAAACAAAATTAACAATGGATCGACGAAGGTATAGTTAAGATGACTTTCCGATTCTGCCGACTGTGGCTGGTTGCTTTCCACGCTCACGCGCAGCCAAATACGGCCCCCGTCGTGAGTGAATTTCATGGCATTTGCCAGCAGGTTAATTAAGCAAACGCGCAGCTTTTTTTCGTCAGTTTTTATATATTGGGGAACATTAGCCTCGACGGAAAATCTCAGTTGCATTTTTTTTGTTTCAGCTTTAATTTGAAACATTTCTTCGAGAGTGTCGAGGAGTTGATAAAGGTCAAAGCTGCGTTGATCTAAGCCAATTATCCCTGCTTCTATTTTCGACAAGTCTAAAACATCGTTAATTAGTTCCAGCAAATGTTGACCGCTGCGGTTAATAATTCGGAGATTTTCGAGATTTTCGTGGCCCAGCAAAGAGTCGCGGCTCATGACTTGGGTAAAACCCAGGATGGCGTTCAGGGGAGTCCGCAATTCGTGGCTCATGTTGGCAACGAATTGACTTTTTGCTAGCGATGCAGCGGCCGCTGCTTCTTCGGCTTTTTTGCGTTCTATTATTTCTTCTTGCAGTTCTTTATTGCGATCGAGCAATTGTTTTTTCAATCTCTGGATAGTCAGTTGGTGTTCGATTCGCGCTAAAACTTCTGCTACATGAAACGGTTTTGTGACATAATCAACCCCTCCCACTTGAAAGGCGGTTAGTTTGTCCAATACTTCATCTAAAGCGCTGATAAAAATCACAGGAATTTCGGATGTCTTCGGATCTTCCTTGAGCTGGGTGCAGACTTCGTAGCCGTCCATTTCCGGCATTTTGATGTCGAGCAAAATCAAATCGGGACAACCAGAGCGCGCGGCCCTGATTGCCATTTTGCCGTTAATTACGCCGCGGACTTTGTAGCCCCTATCGGACAGCGTTGCTGATAAAACTTGCAAATTTTCTGGAGTATCGTCAACAATTAATATGTTGCCTTTATTTTCTTCTATTTGATTTTTGATCATCGATCGCTATTTTTTGTTAATTTAAAATTTGTGGGAATTATCAATAGTGGTTAAATAGTCATTATAGCACTCCCTCCTCAATCAACTCCTTTTATATTTACAGAACTTATCCTAGTTAAGATTTGAGATTAGATATTGGAGATTAAAGAATTGGGAAGGACTGATGATTGGCAGGGTGTGGAGCTTGGCTACAAGTAAATTAGTCGATCGCCCGCAGGCGAGTTTACAAATAGGCGATCGACCTACACAATCAATAATCCTGAACCTGCCACTATTATCCCTTCTTCTTTCATCCTTCAACAATTTCTAAACTCCTCAATCAAATCGATAATCCGATCGCACCGGAAGTTATTCGCCAAATCGGCGATCGCGTTGCCGAAACTAGCATTAATAGGAGGAATCGACAACAACAGCCGAAAAATCTCCTCGTTATCAACCGCATCCGCCGCAGAATACAATTCATCAACCCATTCCGCAGGCATAGCTTCCAAAAATGAAGTATTCAGCGTAAAAGCCAAATCAGCCGTTTCACTTACCCTGGAAACCTCGCCGGACACCGCAGCATCAGAACTTAGCGAAGCTTCTCGATCGTAAACATAGCGGACTCCCAGATACTTAGCCATCTTTTCCAGAATCACTTGCTCCCGAAAAGGCTTCGCTACAAAATCATCGCAACCAGCAGACAAAATCAGCGATCGCTCCTCATCAAAAGCACTTGCAGTCAGAGCAATAATCACCGTTGCTTGACCTTTCAAATGCGCTTTAATCTGTTTAGTAGCTTCGTAACCGTCCATCACCGGCATCCGCATATCCATCCAAATCAAATGAGGTTCCCAACTCGACCACATTTCCACAGCTTGAACCCCATTTTCAGCTTCCTGCACCGCAAAGCCAAGGGATGTCAGCATTCTAACCAACAGCAAGCGGCTTTCCAGGCGATCGTCAACAGCTAAAATCCGGTATTCTGGCTGTCCGGGTTCCAGGCCCACCACTCGGCGAGCTGTTTGAGCCACCTGAATTTCCACTGCATTAGGGAGCGAAACTTTAACATCAAATCTAAAAATGCTGCCGCGACCGAGGGTGCTTGTTACCGTCATCTTCCCTCCCATTAACTTAACGAACTGCTGGCTGATTGGCAAGCCCAAACCGGTTCCTTCTTGAGCTTTTTTCCCGCTCTCTGTTTGCGCGAAAGGTTTAAACAAATTCTCCATTTCTTCCGCAGAAATTCCTGAACCAGTGTCTTGCACTTCAAATAGCAAACAGCAACTGTCAATTGGTTGAATCTCTCCCTCATTTTTAGTTTTTAACAACTCATGTTTGATTCTCAAGTTGACACCACCTTCTGCCGTGAACTTAATAGCATTTCCCACTACATTTATCAAGACTTGTCGCAACTTGCTTTCGTCAGTTTCTATATATTGAGGGAGAGCTGGTGAACAATCAAAAATTAACTGCAACCCTTTTTTTTCGGCTTGCAGCTTCAGCATATTTTCAGTATTTTTTAGCATTTTATGCAAGTCGAAGGTGCTATTATTAAGTGTCACCAGCCCGACTTCAATTTTTGACATTTGCAGAATATTGTTAATCAGAACAAGCAAATGTTCCCCGCTCTGGGTAATAATTCCTAAGTATTGCTGTTGGTCGGCATCGAGGTCTGGGTCGCGGGCAAGCAGTTGGCTGAAACCGAGAATTGCGTTGAGGGGAGTTCGCAATTCGTGGCTCATATTCGAGAGAAATTCGCTTTTTGCCCTGTTCGCTCTGTCGGCTTCTTCTTTGGCTTTTTGCAGGACTATTTCAGCTTGTTTGCGTTCGGTAATATCGCTAGCAGTGCCTGTTGTGCCGATGATGTTGCCTTCAGCGTCCATGCGCGCGATCGCCTTGGTATTTACATCAATCTTTCTACCGTCTTTTCCTAATACTATATTTTCGTACTGAAACACAGTTTTTCCCGTCAGCAAGCGCTGCTGAAGTTCCCATTTCCAGTCTATTTCTCCGGGAGCCAAGAAATCGCTAAAAGAACAGCCGAGCATTTCTTCAGGCTCGTAACCGTATATTTGTTTAACTGCTTGGTTGACAAAAGTAATGTGTCCTTGAGCATTGCAAGACCAGATAATATCTTGGGAAGTCTCAACTAAATGACGGTATTTTTCTTCGCTCTCTGCAAGGGCTATTTCTGCTAGCTTGCGTGGAGTAATGTCCATCAAAGTTGTGAATAGTTTTGTCACTTGCCCTTGTTGGTTGACAACTACTTCTCCTCTGGCTTCGATGTAGCGGATGAAGCCGGCTTCACTTATTTGTGACGGAGAATTATCCGCAACAATTTTCTGTTCCGGGCGCAGAATTCGATATTCCAAAGTGTAAGATTGCCCGCTAGCAATAGCAGTGTCGATCGTTGTTTGCCACTTTTGTCGATCGTCGGGATGCACGTATTGCAAAAACTCAGTTAGTGTTGGCGCAGGCTCGGTTGGAGCGATCCCAAAAATCCGAGATAATTCTTCCGACCAAGTAGTTGTGTTGGCCGATAAATCGCATTCCCAATTACCGACACGGGCGATTCTTTGCGCTGCTGCTAAAGAAGCCGCTATAGCTCGGAGTTTTTCTTCCGCTAATTTGCGATCGCTAATATCTTGAATCACAGAAATTACGCAGGTTTCCCCATGAATTTCAATGATTTCTGCTGACAGCAGCCCCGTTCTAACTTCCCCTGTTTTAGTGCGAAAATTAAATTCGTAATTCAGAATAATTTGTTTTTCATCTAACAGTTTAAACAACTCGGCGCGGGCTTGTATATTTTCCCAAAGATTCAACTCAAGCGCCGTGCGATCGATAATTTCTGCAGCAGAATAACCAATAGTCTGACAAAAAGCCTCATTAATTTCTAAATAACGACCGTCATTAAATCTGGTAATAGTAATCGGGTTGGGAGAAGAACGAAAAGCTTTAGCAAACTTTTCCTCAGACAAGCGCAGTTGTGCAGTCCGCTCCTCGACTAAAGTTTCCAGTTCTTGATTTAGCTTTTGGAGCTGAGCATTTTGTTGCGCTAATTGCTTCTCCCTAAAATAGCTGTTAATCGCTTCTTTTACCGTCAACTTCAAATCTTCCGACTGCCAAGGTTTCGATATGTATCGGTACAATTTAGCATATTTAATAGTATTCGCCACGGCTTCTAAGTCTGCTTGCCCCGTCAGCATAATTTTGATAGTCTTTGGCAAAATTCGGTGAATCTGCTTCAGCAATTCGTCCCCTTTGATATTCGGCATCAGATAGTCGGAAATTACTGCTACTATTTCGCAGCCCTCTGCCAGTAATTCCTCGATTAACTCTAAAGCATCTTCGCCACCTTCAGCGGTTTCTAATAAGTGTTCTTCCCCCAGGGTTTTTTTTAACTCAATTTTCAAACTTTCCAGAATTATCGGTTCGTCATCCACACAAATAATCACAGGTTTATTGTTCATATTTTTGTCAAACCAGATTTTATAGTTTCTACTAATTCTTGGCGCTCCCACGGCTTGTACAAACAACGGTGCAAGTTTGCTTGCTCTTTCACCCGTGATATTGCTACTTCGTCTGCTTGCCCGGTCAGCATAACTTTCACAATTTTAGGATATTTTTGGTGAACCATAATCAAAAAATCATCTCCTTTAATCCCTGGCATTAACCAGTCAGATACTATGACTAAAATATCACTTTCATCTTCTTTTTGAATTTCCTCCATAATTTCCAGAGCTTCATCTGCATTTTCTGCTACTTCATAGAGGTAAGCATCCCCAAATTCTTTTTTAAGTTGAATTTTCAAACTATTTAAGACCACAACTTCATCGTCAACGCACAAAATTACTGGTTTAGACATAAAACTTTACTTCTATTAAAATTGTAAAATTGGGTAATTTCCCGGTTTTTTTTATTGCTATCAAGGGATTCCTATGGGCAAGGATATAGTAAATTTTGTTTGACCAGGCACGCTTTCTACTTGCAGTCCACCTTGATGTTTCTCCAGAATTTTTTGAACTATATCTAATCCCAACCCACTGCCTTCCCCTGGAGGTTTAGTTGTAAAAAACGGCTCAAAAATTCTCGGCATAATTTCTGGGGGAATGCCGGGGCCACTGTCGGTAATACTGACTGATATTGCATTCGCTTGGTGTTTGACATCAATTTTTAACACGCCTTTGTTACCCATCGCTTGTAAAGCATTGTGAACTAAATTTGTCCAAACTTGACTGAGTTCATCAGGATAGCATAGCACAGAGGGCAAATTAGTACCATAGTTTCTGACTACTTCCACACCGTGTTTGATTTGGTACTGGTAAAGCGTTAAAACAGTATCAATACCGTCGGTAATATTAGCGATTACTTTAGAACCCGACTGGTCGTAACGAGAGTAGCTTTTCAAAGCAAAAACGATTTTAGCTGCCCTATCCGTGGCAGTAGCAATATTTTTGGTACTTTTTAGTACCGTAGCAAATTGGTAGGCGATTTGTACAATGTTTCGACTTTGGCTGTCTTTCAACAAAGGTAAAAAAGGTTCTAAATTATTGCCGATACCGATATCTAATAAAGTACAGGCAAGACTAGCGGCGTCGTCAATGTTTTCTGATTCTAATTTACCCTGCAAAAGTTTTTTTAACTGACGTTTTTCTTTACTAGATAATGTATCTGTTTCTTGGCTGGACTTGTGTAGTAAAGCAAAGAAATCCTGTCGCCTTTCCGGGGATAGTTGTTGAAAAAATATCGGCAACTGCTGCAACTGTTCCGTCCAGAAGTCGGCGATGTTCTGCACAGAAGAGCGAATCGCCCCTAAAGGAGAATTGATTTCATGAGCAACTCCGGCAATTAACTGTCCGAGGGCTGCCATTTTTTCTGATTGAATAAGTTCTTTTTGAGTCCGCTTCAGTTCTTCTAAGGTATGAGATAACTCTGCATTTTTTTGGCACAGCGCTGACTCTGCTATTTTGCGGGCGTTAATGTTGCGGGCAACCCAAATAACTGCATCTTTTGAGAACAGAGAAATGCAGGCAGAAAACCAAATTGCGCGATCGCAAAATGTTAAGCTGTAGTCAAAATTGATAGGTTGTTGTGTTTCTAAGACTTGCTGGACTAAGACCCACCAATCATCCGGGTTGTCATCGTCAAGAAAATGTTCTATAGTCAAGCTGACTATATCGAAATCAGACTCAGAAATCGCTGCCACATTCGTTGGCAAAATTTCAATGTTCCGCTGACTATCTAGCACGAGAACGATGTCGGTCATCGCTTCAAAAACGGCGCGTACTTTCCTTTCAGAAAAGTGCAATTTTTCTTCGAGCAATTTTCTACCGCTAATTTGTTGCTGCAATTCTTCGTTACTGGCTGCTAGTTGAACTGTGCGATCTAGAACCCGCTGTTCGAGTTCGGTGTTGAGGCGGCGAACTTCAGATTCAGCGGTGGTGCGGTCTTGTATTTCCTTTTTTAACTGACTGTTGGCATTAATTAATTCTAAAGTTCGCTGTTTGATTTGTTCTTCCAAATTATCATTTAAGAGTCGCAATTTTTCCTCGACTTCAGTTCTCCGCAACGCTTCTTTTTGCAATTCTTCGTTCATTTTGTTCAACTCCTGAATTTTGTCGGCGACTGTTTCCTGCAAAAGCTCGACATTTGCGTGCATTTCTACCGGATCTAAGGCCTGCAGCAGGCTAATTTCAGTCACAATTCCGGCTAAATATCCTTCCTCGTCCACCACCACCAAGCGCCGGATGCCGTGCTGCTGCATTAACTGGTGAGCCTGCCACAAGGTGGCTTTTACCTGCAACGGTATCAGCGGAAAACTCATCGCGGCGGTGACGGGAGTACGTGCGAAATCTAGCCCCGAAGCTTGGAATTTAACAATATCGCGTTCTGTAATTATGCCCACAGGTTTCTGATTTTTGTTGTCGCTGTCAGTGCAAATGACTATGCAGCTTTTTCGCTGGGTTCTCATCTGTTTTACGACTTCTAAAACTGAAGCGCTGCTTGAGGTAACTATTACTTGTGTGGTCATAATTTCTTCGGCGCGCCACATTTTTAGCAAGTCGGCCGGTTTGAGGATTTGACGGATGCTTTCGCAGGTGATAGCGCCTAGTAACTTGCCACCTTCGTCTAGGAGGGGTAAATGACGGATTCTTTTCGATCGCAATATGCTCAATACTTTGAAGATATTTCCCCCTTGATCGAGGTTCAGGGCGATCGGGTTTTCAGTCATCACCTCAGAAATTGCCACCCCTGCTAGCGGTATTTCGCTAGCAGTTATTTTCACAACATCACGTTCTGTAAAAATTCCGAGCAATTTCTGCTCAAACGCGATTAAAATACAACTGGCACTCGCCTGAGTCATGGCAGCAATTGCGACTTTCAAGGGTGTGTCTGGAGGCAGCACCGGCGGTTTGGGGTCGATCGCCTGTTCTAGCAAGCTTTGAGTATCAGAAACTGTTGGTGACATGGGCAAATCAAGGGGGATAGATGCAGGGGAAACCGCCACTTAATACCATTTTAGATTTCAGATTTTACAGTCGCGGTATCCTCACAGCAATAGAGAATTGACATCGGTCTAAAGTTGCATTTTAGTCCCGCATTGGTATGATTTTTAGTGCGATCGCGCTAAACGGCGATATGAATTGGCACGATACACGTCCTTTGGCCGATAACTGATGTTACTTCTATTTTAGCCAAATGTTTTTCCACACTTTTTTAACAATCTCCAGTCCCAACCCGCTGCCTTCGTCGGCGGGTTTTGTGGTAAACAACGGGTCACATATTCGTGGCAAAATTACCAAGTAATTCAGTTGCCACTGACGAGCGCCGGCTCTGATTTTCTTCTCTCACCTCTAATTTTAAAATTAGGCAATTATCTATCGCTTGTAAACCATTGTGCATCAGATTTATCGAAAATTGTTTTAGTTCGTCTGGATTACACAACTATTTAGGCAGTGTAGCTTAAGATTCTCTGACAATTTCTACTCGGTGTTGTAGTCTTTTAATCAAAAATTAATGAATTTTTAAGGGGTTATTAATAGTAGCAATTACTTTTCTACCATACAGTTATATCGAGAATATTTTTGAAATTAAAAATTACTTTTGTGGCTCTCTGTGTACCAGATGATCTTCTTGGCAAGCTGTGAATAAATGGCAGAGACTATCTGACTGACTCAGCAAGTTAAGCTAATCCGCATTTAAATTGCATAGTAAAATAAATTTTTCCTCTTGTGGGGAGTAGGGGTTGGGCATCCTGCCCGCCCTCAACATACAAATTAAATGCACAACAGCTTAAGCACCCTTTGATGAAATATGTAATTGCAGTGCAAATTTATGGATTCCTTATGTTGAGCAAGCCGGATGCTCGATTCAGAAATTTCGTGTTTTATTTTTGTAAGTTCTTGTCCTGAAAAATAGGAATATTGCGAGTTTTTCCTCATAGCAGACAACTTCAAAATCAGCGTTTTTGACAAAAAATTAATAGCTTTCTCGGAACATTGGCAGAGTTTCCCTGACATGAAACTTGTCGTGAGCGATACAAGCTGCTACTTATAATATCCTGCCTCAGAGGCTGTTGGCATTGAACATCGATAACTGTAGCTATGTGTTGCAGGAACTAGCAGCCCAGAAAATCAGGGTGTCCGCAATTGTAAATAATAACCCTGCCTTTGCGCGCAAGCATTCAAGGCAGGGTTATTATTGAGTATTCCGAATTCTCAAGGGTGAAGCGAGGGCGCTGCTGCCGACTTCGGCTGCCCAGCAGTGCACTACTCGCCCAATCGAGTTATTTTAGCGCTGCGTTGGGCCAACATCAGCACTACATAAATAGTCATTACATAGCCGGCGGCCAGAATGGGAATAATTAGAGGAATATCGCGATAAATCATAATTAGAACCAAAAGTCAAGGACGAGGAGGAGCAGGACAAGTTCAAGACCTACTACATTAAGTCAGCACGCAAGACCATGCCTTGGTTCTGAAGGCTGTTTTTCCATATCAAGCCTGCGGGAACATTTAGGCGTTCCCGGTCATCAACAATGATTTACTGCTTTACAGATGCTTAAACAGCCTAAAACCATCCACTTTAGCTGCTTTGAGCTACCGTGCACATAAGATGCGCTACTCTTAACTTCTGAAAACTTTTAGCCGCGAGGAACTAAAAATCTGTACCAGAAATTTTGGCTGCGATCGACTAACAAGGCTGGCTCTACGAAACTTTTACAGGCACCTAATAGCTACCTGCCCGTCTGGCTGTACTTAATGTATAGAATTGTTTAAATCCTTAATACCCATAATAACACAGGGTTTCTGGGATTTAGAGAATTTTTGGCAAGGTCCTTAACAATTCGATACAATAGGGGCAACCCCTCTGGCAGCCGGCTACTCGCCTCTGGCAGACGGGTGACTCCCATCGGGTGGTAGATGACAAATAACTGCAGATATCCTAGATTTTTCTTTTCTATTGCAGAGAATTACCTTAAAATAAAGATATGATATGTAAAATTTTGTTACTTTACGGCTTGAGTCGGCGTATCCATGATCTCTAGCACTCTCCTATTTTCCTCGGTTGAAGAAGACCTGCGACTGTTGACAGAAAACTTAAAACAGTTAGTGGGTGCCCGTCATCCCATCTTGTACGCGGCTGCAGAATACTTATTCGGCACAAAGGGAAAACGAGTGAGACCCGCGATCGTTCTGTTGATGGCCAAGGCGACTATGCCCGATCGGGAAATCACAGAAAAACACCGCCGCCTCGCTGAAATCACGGAAATGATCCACACAGCTAGTCTCGTGCACGACGACGTGGTGGACGAGTCGGATCTGCGGCGAGGAGTGCCGACGGTTCACAGTCGGTTTAACAACCGAGTGGCAGTATTGGCGGGAGACTTTCTGTTTGCTCAATCTTCCTGGCATTTGGCAAATCTCGACAACCTGCCAGTAGTCAAACTGCTTTCAGAAGTGATTATGGATTTAGCTGAGGGGGAAATTCAACAGGGACTAAATGGATTTGACACCAGCTTGTCGATCGAAGCGTACCTCGAAAAAAGTTATTACAAAACAGCGTCTTTAATTGCCAACAGTTCCAAAGCAGCGGGCTGTTTGAGCGAGGTTTCAGCGTCCATAGCAGACGATTTGTACAACTACGGGCGAAACATTGGTTTGGCATTCCAAATAGTAGATGATATATTAGATTTCACCGCTTCAACGGAAACTTTGGGGAAACCTGCAGGCTCGGATCTCAGAAGCGGTAATCTGACAGCACCCGCACTATTTGCCCTAGAAGAAAAACCTTACTTGGAAGTTCTCATAGAACGGGAATTTGCCCAAGAAGGAGATTTAGAGCAGGCCCTGGCACTGGTAGAAGATTCTAGAGGCATAGAGCGATCGCGAGAACTAGCCACAAACCACGCACAGAAAGCAGTCGAATACTTAGCTGCGCTGCCCCATTCAGAGTCCCGCCAAGCTTTGATTGATTTGGCTGAATACGTTTTGAGTAGACTTTATTAGAGGTTAAAAAGTTACACTTTATTGGTAATGGGGAATTGGTAATGGGGAATTCCCAATGCCTAATGCCCTGTTACCAATTAATAGAAAATTGATTTGTTTAGGCAAGATCCGGCGGTGGAGCCGATCGATACTGTTGCAAGTAAACGTTAATTAAACTCTGTACTTGCTCGCGAGGGATTTCCGTCCCGACTTCCTGATTTCCGGGACTTTCAAAAAAAACAATGCTGTCAAGACCTTCGAGAGCTATCATCTGAAATAAAATGTGAGTGACAGGCAAAAGCACCGGTCTGAGGCGATCGCCCCCAGCAGCCGCAGCCTGCGACGCATCTTTAATACTGCTCCAAGCATAAATCACCCTCTTCTCCCGTCCCGGTTGCTTGAGATTGCTCAAAACCACGATCGCCCAACTTTGGTCTACCGCTTGCAGGATCGAGTATTCAAGGTGCTGTAGCTGTTGGGCAATTAACACCAGGGCCGGGGCGATCGCCTTTAAGATTTGTGGCGTCGAACCGTCGGGCGGAGCTTTTTCGATCAATGCTTGAATCTGTTGGTCTAAATCCATCAGTCAGTTCTTTGATATCTAAAATTAAAAATTTCAGGTTAGCAGGTTCGCATCCAAGTATATATTACCCCTTGGAGTTTAGCTAGTCAGACGGGAATCCCCACACGCTTGTCGCTTCGATTAGTGTGGGATGACTCGTCGCGTGAATCGAGGATTCCACATTTTCATGGTAATTAGCTCAGCAACAAAAGATTTAATCGATCAACTTCTTTTGGAGAATATTTCTTTGGCTGGTATAGCTAGAAGCACGGGTGTTTCTCAAAAATGGTTACAGGATTACGTAAATAATAAATATGCCTCACTCGAACGCAGAGTAAAGGTTAAACCTAAAAAAAGTCAGATTGAATGTTGAATGTGATGAACTGTGCCCATTTGTAGATTACCAAGAAAATAAGCAATGGGTGTGGCGCCGCAATGGATAGAGAGACCAGAGAAATTATTGGTCTTTATATTGGTGATCGTAGCGAAGAAGGAGCCAAACAATTATGGAATTCTCTACCTTCTGTATATCGACAATGTGCTGTTTGCTATACAGATTTTTGGGCTGCATATGCTTGTATTTTTCCTTCGCTACGCCCTCAGCCAGTTGGGAAAGACAGTGGAAAAACTAATCACATTGAAAGATTTAATAATACTTTGCGCCAACGTGTTTTTCGGATCGTAAGAAAAACTCTTTCATTTTCTAAAAAGTTAGAAAACCATATTGGTGCTATTTGGTATTTTATCCATCATTACAACTATGTTTTGAGCCAATAAATATCTAATCACTACATATTTATTACTACCCCGCAGCTAAACAGTTGCCATCAATGATTCTGATTTGATAATTAGCTAGTAACTTTGGTGGACTATCTCCCAGAAATTGCATCACATCAGTCATAGAGGCAGCAGTTTCTCCTAAATACTGCAAGATGGGGTGAGCCAATAGCTTGTATGCTAGTCCTACAAGGTTTCAACCATTATACCGATACCCGCAAATCGAAGAGAACGGCAACAGTCGCCGATCTAAGTTTATTCGTAAGGTTGCCAAGCTTGTCGCCAGCGACCGTTGCCGTTCAAGATTCACCAAGAATGCCTGAATAAAGAACACCTTGACAGGGCTACCCCGCTTTAGCCTATTGGTTGCCACCCGGTAAACTAGGGGATATGCTTTCACTCCTGCACTTGGAGGGAAGGACTTACCGCATGGCGGTTCACCTTCAAATGTAACCAGTTGTCACCAGTCTCATCAACTGGGCTAACCGTCTCGCAAGCTTTTTAACTTACTTTAGGTTAAACGAATCGCACACTCCGATCGGTACCGGGTTGTTGACTGCTTACTTGAGGCATGACCGGACTTCAAATGAAGTTTTTTACGTGGGAGTAGCGGGTGTGAATCCGGTAGGGAAGTGGGCTTCCCATACTAAACAACCTTATCAGGTCGCACTCGGCTAAACGAATCGCACCCGAAACAATATAATTACACAATCGCAGCCGCTTTCATCGCGAAAATGCGATCGATCGCATCTTCAACAACCTTATCAGGCGTAGAAGCACCCGAAGTCACGCCCACTACAATTTTACCATCCGGTAGCCAACCTTCAGTTACGACCAAATCTCCCCCCAAAGGCTTGTGTTCGATCCGATTTCCCGGTAAAATGCGCTCCGCACAATCAATGTGAAAAGAAGGAACAGTTTTGTCGATCGCAATTTCCTGTAAATGCGTAGTATTAGAAGAATTAAAACCCCCAATCACCAGCATCAAATCCAACTTTTCCTCAACCAAACTCAACATAGCATCTTGCCGTTCCTGAGTCGCATCGCAGATAGTATTAAAACTCAGAAAATGCTCGCTCAAATTCTCCGGTCCGAACTTCCGCATCATTGTTTTTTCAAACAACTTGCCAATATTCTCTGTCTCAGTTTTGAGCATAGTAGTTTGGTTAGCAATTCCTACCCTTTCTAAATCCAGATCCGGGTCAAAACCAGCAGAATAAGCCTTACTAAACTTAGTAAGAAACTCAGCGCGATCGCCCCCATGCAAGATATAATTGCTGACATATTCAGCTTCTTGCCAATTCAACACAATCAAATACTTATCAGCAAAAGAACTCGTAGCAACAGTTTCCTCATGCTTGTACTGACCGTGAATAATCGAAGTGTAATCCTTTTTTTTGTGCTTTTCAACAGTATTCCAAACCTTAGAAACCCAAGGACAAGTAGTATCAACAATCTTGCAGCCCTTATCATTAAGCAACTGCATTTCTTGGACGCTGGCCCCAAAAGCAGGTAAAATTACCACATCGCCCCTATCGACAACCGAAAAATCTTTCTGCCCGTTCTCAACAGCAATAAAACCAACTTCCATCTCCCGGAGATGCTGATTGACAGACGGATTATGAATAATCTCATTAGTAATCCAAATCCGTTCGGTTGGGAAATGCTGGCGAGTCTCGTAAGCAATAGCTACAGCGCGTTCCACCCCCCAGCAAAAGCCAAAAGCCTCAGCTAGCCGGATCGTGACTGCCCCACGTTCCAGTCTGTAATTATTGTCGCGAATTTGCTGGATCAGACTGCTTTGATAAGCCGTCTGCATTACCCCAGCTACCTCAGCTTCGTGTCCGAAACCCTTGCGGTGGTAGTTTTCCGACTGTTGGAGCGATCGTTTAAAAGCTTTAGTATCCATGTGGTATTGAGTTGAAATCTAGGTTAATTACCTTTGATTTTAGAATGCCTGGGGTGCGATCGGACTTATTGGCTCAGTAGCAGACAGGGGATATGCTATTTATAGCTGGTAAAAGTATAGTCATTTATTGCATGACATGGGAGGCGCTAAGCCCCTCCCCTTTCACTTTTACTTTGAGCGGATCGACCCGCGCAAGGCTCGAACTACGCAGCTCCCTATCCCATTGCGGAACGCATTTGGGATTGCTTTTCTGAGAATATTGTACGCTGCATTCACATCGGAATTAATTAGCTGACCACTCGACGTTTTGTACAAACCCCGCTTAATCCGTTTACCAGTAAACACAGGCTCTTTTTCTGTTTTTCCATAAACAGGAATTGGGTCTAAACCTAAAAAACTGGATCGGGATGTGTAGGATTCTTCCTGCACAATTACTGTGATTCCCGCCAACCGAGCTTTGTACTCCAACATTTCAATTAATCGAGAGTGAGGAATACTAACAAAGTTTTGATTGGTTTGCTTCCCTAACTCGATTTCTGTTTTCCACTGCGCGTTCTTGCCAATTACTAGCGTCCCAATCTGCTTGGTTAGCAAAAGGTTAATAATTAGACGGCTAGCATGATGCAAGTAATTATCAACTTTTTGATGGCGACAGCGAGTTAAGCGCGCTCATGCGGGGCGAAGTTTTGCGATTCCCTTTTAACTGGGATTGCAATCGTGCTTTCCGCTTATTGTAAAACTGGTTAATCGATTTCAATGGTCGCCCGTTAATCAACAAAGGGATAAATCCCGGCTGATTTGAAGTTAACGCCACTAAATTATCCAGTCCCAAATCAATACTAGCTACAGAGTTGGCATTGCCAAGGGTGGACTCCGCTTCATCATAAATCACCTCAATTACATAGGAATCACATTTCGGAACCAGTCTAACTTGACAAATCTGGTTGGGATTGAGTTGGGTTTTAATTGAAAGTTCAGTGCCGGAAAGTTTAATGATTCCTTTCTTCAACTGTTTGCTGCTAATTGCTTGAATCGTGTAGACGAGAAGGTTTCGCCCTTTAGTCTTATCTTTGTACTTTGGCAATTTTGGGCTACCCGTGAATCTTGAAGAGTCAGCTTTGTAAGCTTTAACGGCTTCAAAAAACGATTTCCAATTCTTGTCTAGCACCATCAAGATTTGCTGACTTACTTTAGCAGGCAAAGCCTTGTAGGCTTCATGAGACTTCATCAATCGGTTCATTTCGTTATAACTGACATAACCCCATCCATAAATAAAGCTCTGACGAATGACGTAATTGGCGGCATTGTAGAGGTTTTTGGACTTGAAAGCTAGTTCGTCTATTTGGGCGAAACGGTGTTCCGTCGATTTAATGATGTGCCTCTGTGTTAGTTGCATTTGAGACTTGCGTTTTTTGGGCTATGCGTATTCCTTGTTCAACACTCACAACAATAGAATACCATTATTGTTTATAATTGCTTATAAACTCAATGAAGTTTTACAATACGATCGACACATTGAATTGAGAGCCAAGAAAGAATGAACGCGCCTTCGCGACTCGTTAAAAAAAACTTAAAAAAAAGCGTAGAGACCCAGATACCTGCATCTCTACACGATCGAACTTATTCAAATAATCAGCTTCAAATCTTCTTCGGCGCAAAAGGAGAACTCGATTCAAACGAACTGAAACCGCCGCCAAAATCCTCACCGTAAGCTTCTTCCCCGTGCAAGTCAATATCCAAACCTTTGTCTTCAGCAGATGACGGCACTCGCAGTTCCATAAACTGTTCCAAAATTTTCAGGATCGCAAAAGTGCCGACACCCGCAAACACGTAAGTAGCTAGAACGCCTATCAACTGGGTGCCGATTTGCCCCGGATTCCCGGCAAACAGCCCGTCATTTCCGGCAAAGTTAACCGCTTTAGTGGCAAATACGCCCGTCAGAATAACGCCCACAGTTCCGCCGACGCCGTGAAGCGGGTAGGTATCCAAAGAGTCATCAAATCCAAGCTTAGCGCGCCAGCTAATGGCAAAGAAGCAACAAACCGAAGTGATCGATCCGATCAAAAGCGCTCCTACTGGCAGAACGAATCCAGCGGCAGGTGTGATGCCCACCAATCCCGCGAGGAAACCGCTAGCAATTCCCACTGCTGTCGGTTTGCCTCTGAGCACCCATTCGACAATTGTCCAAGTTAAACCGCCGACTGCTGCAGAAATCATGGTGGTGACAAAAGCCACTGTTGCTAAAGAACCAGCTCCCAAAGCGCTACCGCCGTTGAAGCCAAACCAGCCAAACCACAGCATCCCAATTCCCAACAAGACGTAGGGTACGTTGTGGGGGGTGTGGGGTTTCTTCAAGTGGTCTTTGCGGGGCCCGATTACCCAAGCTGCGACAACTGCAGAAACACCGCAACTGATGTGCACGACTGTGCCGCCGGCAAAGTCTAAAACTCCGATCGCCTCCAGCCAGCCTCTACCCCAAACCCAGTGAGCTAAAGGAGAGTAGATAAAGGTAGACCACAGCAGCACGAACCAGAAATAGGTTTTAAATGTTACCCGTTCGACGATCGCCCCGGAAATCAAGGCTGGAGTTATGATGGCGAACATCATCTGGTACACCATGAAGACTTGGTGGGGTATTCTCGGTGCATAGCCGATCGGATCTGGTGTGTCCGCCGTGACGTTGTTCAAGAACATCCAGTCGAAGCCGCCGATGAAGCTTTCGATCCCTTGCCCAAACCCTTTAGGATTTAGGTTGCTGGCGGTGACATCAAAGGCCAAACTGTAGCCCCACAGCGTCCATGTGACGCCGATCAGTCCCATCATGATTAAGCTCATCATCATGGTGTTGAGGACGTTGCGCGATCGCACCAGTCCCCCGTAGAAAAACGCCAGCCCTGGTGTCATCAGCAATACCAGTGCTGAGGAAACCAACATCCAGGCCGTATCGCCGGTGTCGATCGGATTTGGCACCACCGCAGCAGTACCAGCAGCATCTTGAGCTAAGGCATTGTCCGTTAGCGGCACGCTTAACAGCAACAGCGCGATGATGCCGATCATTAAACTTTTTTTGATCACGTTAGTTGTTGTACCTTCTCATAGCTGGTAAAAGTATAGTCATTTATAGACATGGGAGGCTTCAAGTCCCTCCCCTTTCACTTTTACTTTGAGCGGATTAACCCGCATTGGCTGAACTACGCAGCTCCCTATCCCATCGCTGAACGCATTTGGGATTGCTTTTCTGAGAATATTGTAAGAAGCATTCACATCGGAATTAATTAACTGACCAGTTGATGTTTTGTACAAACCTCGTTTGATCCGTTTCCCAGTAAATACAGGCTCTTTTTCTGTTTTTCCGTAAACCGGAATTGGGTCTAAACCCAGAAAGCTACTTCTGGACGTGTAGGATTCTTCCTGCACAATCACCGTAATTCCCACTAACCGAGCTTTGTATTCCAACATTTCAATCAACCGAGAATGAGGAATGCTAACAAAGTTTTGATTAGTTTTCTTCCCTAACTCGATTTCAGTTTTCCACTGGGCATTCTTGCCAATTACTAGCGTCCCAATCTGCTTTGCCATCAAAATATCAATAATCACATGACTGGTATGATGCAAGTAATTATCAACTTTTTGATTGCGACAGCGTGTTAAGCGCTGAATCCGTAGTGAAGTTTTGCGACCTCCTTTTAACTGGGATTGCAACTTTCCTTTACGTTTGTTGTAGAACTGGTTGATCGATTTTAATGGTCGCCCGTTAATCAACAAAGGGATAAATCCCGGCTGATTTGAAGTTAACGCCACTAAATTATCCAGCCCCAAATCAATACTAGCTACAGAGTTGGCATTGCCAAGGGTGGACTCCAGTTCATCATAAATTACCTCAATTACATAGGAATCACATTTCGGAACCAGTCTAACTTGACAAATCTGATCGGGATTGAGTTGGGTTTTAATTGAAAGTTCAGTGCCGGAAAGCTTGATAATTCCTTTCTTCAACTGTTTGCTGCTAATCGCTTGAATGGTGTAAACGAGCAGGTTTCGCCCTTTAACTTTATCTTTGTACTTGGGCAATTTTGGACGACCCGTGAACTTGGAAGAATCAGCTTTGTAAGCATTGAATGCCTCAAAAAACGATTTCCAATTCTTGTCTAGTACCATCAATATTTGCTGACTGACTTTAGCAGGTAAAGCTTTATACGCTTCCTAAGACTTCATCAAGCGGTTCATTTCGTTGTAGTTGACATAACCCCATCCATAAATAAAGCTCTGACGAATAACGTAATTGGCGGCATTGTAGAGGTTTTTGGATTTGAAGGCTAGTTCGTCAATCTGGGCGAAACGGTGTTCCGTCGATTTAATGATGTGTCTCTCTGTTAGCTGCATTCAGAGCCTCCATCTCTCGGATGTGGTAGTTTATTTGCCTTCCACCACCGCCACGCAGTTGTGTAACTTATGCCTATTGCTTTAGCGTAGTCAGGTAGTTTCATTGTTAACCTCCTGACTACATATTATCATTCTTGCTTACTACTGCTTATAAACTTAATGAAGTTTTATAATACTCAGCAATTTTCCGGGAAGACCCAGCCGATTTTAGATGCGAGGATTTTAGATGCAATAGTTATTTGGTTTTAAGTCCGTGTTTTAGCGGAACAAATCTTCAATAGATAATTCCCCAATCCTCAACCTCCCGACTTCGTATAGCCGGACTCATCTAAATTCGTCAACTATCAATCCAATGGTCTGTGCCTTTTGGATTCCACCATTTGTACAAACAGTTATTCTGTATCACCTTATACTAAATAGCTAACTATCATATTTCTTAATGTATCAGTCGCTACTTGACATAGCCAGTGACAACAGAGTAATCGGAGAGGGGGTGTCGAGGAGAAGGCGGGAGTTTTGAATTGGGGAGAGTGGGAGGAGTAGAGGGGGAGAGTTAGGGAGAATGTTACTTTATCCTTCCCCCCGAATTTATCCGTGGGGTCAATGCTTCAATTCTAAAATCTAAAATCTAAAATCTAAAATCTAAAGTCGATTGACTCATGACTCATTTTTCAACTGCATCTGATCGAATAGTTGTAGGGCCGATCGCCAAACCAGATAACCTTGATCGTTAAGGTGCAAGCCGTCTGTGCTGAGTTCAGTTGGCAAATTGCCGTCTGCATCCGCAAACAGTGGGTGCAAATCCAGATACAAAACATTTTCCGAACTAGCAATTTCTTTCAGCCGTCGATTTATTGCCCGAATCCGACTGTTAGGAATCGCCAACAGCCGATCGCGATTTTCCCAAGTAGCTTGTTCCCCGCTGTGGGGCAAAATCGACTGCACCACAACTTGTGCTTTGGGGTGCGCCCACCGCAAATCGCGAATAATCTGCCGCTGGTTGTCCAAAATCCCTTCGTCGCTCGCCCCCCGCAACAAATCGTTAATCCCAATCATCACAAACACTGTATCCGGCGCAGTGCGATCGAACAACTGCAACCGCTTCAGCAAACCCAGGGAAGTCTCCCCCGAAATCCCTTGATTCAGCCAAATTCGATCGACTGGTAACAGCTTAGTCGGAAACCACATACTGAGAGAATCCCCAGCCAAAACACTCAATCTTGAGGGTCGATTCGCCGCCACCGCCTCAGCTTCGCGACCCAACTGCGTCACCCACTGCTGGTAAGTCCATTTATGTCGCGGCCCGGGAACGGGCACGTCTAGCACTGCCTTTGTAGAGATCGCCGGTTGGCCAATTTGTTCCTGGGCCGCTTCTGCCGTCACCGCATCATTCGCCTGGAACCTTTCTGTCAAGTTGTTTCCCTGCAGCAGTAGTTGAGCGACTGTAAGTATCAGTACCCCGTTCGTCACCAAAGATAGCAAAGCCCAAACCGGAACAGTTTTCGATCGGCTAACTTCCATCCCTAAGAGGGATTTATGAGTTCTACTTCTGCTACCTCCTCCGAACTTCTCCATAAACTCAAGCTATTTGCAGGCCTCACACCGAATAATTTGCACTGATTGCTGCATCAAATTTTACCGCTCAATTAAAGCCTCAATTCTTGTAAGAATCAAGCACTGTGCTGTATTGGGCAAGGGCGGCGATGCAGAACTTTACTTTTTCGCACTACTTTACCATAAAAAATCTGCCTACCAAACTTTCTGGCACCGGAATCGGATTTGTCCAATCAGCATATCTCAACAAAAATCTATCTAAAACTCACCGAAATTACTCATTTCTGATGCTAAAATCCAAAAATGAAAAAATTAACTATAACTGAAGCAGCCAAACTTAAAGGTGTGAGCGCTTCCACCTTGCGAAGATGGGAAGCCGAAGGCAAGCTAATACCGGAACGCACCGCTAACGGTCACAGACGCTATGACCTAGCTCATCTTCTTGGCTTAAAACCCAACGGCGCTTTAACCATTGCTTACGCTCGGGTTAGCAGTCACAACCAAAAAGATGATTTAGACAGACAAAAACAAGTTTTGGAATTGTTTTGTGCATCTCAGGGGTGGCAATTCCAAATCATTGAGGATGTAGGTTCTGGGGTTAATTACAGTAAGCAGGGTTTACAACATCTAATTCGGGCGATCGCAGATAATCAAGTAGAAAGGTTGGTATTAACTCACAAAGACAGACTGCTGAGATTTGGTTCTGAAATAATTTTTAATTTGTGCGAACACTTTGGGACAGAGGTAGTGATTATAAATCAAACCGAAAATACTAGCTGTGACGAGGATTTAGCTAAAGATATACTAGAAATAATCACTGTTGTCTCCGCCCGCCTTGATGGCACCAGGAATCCCAAGAACAAGCGCGTCGTTGAAGAACTTAAAGCAATTGCCGGTAAACTCTAATCAATACACCAGTTTGCAAAGTTCGTTAGTTACAGATTCTCAATTCCCATTTCCCCATTACCAATTAACAATGATCGGCGCCGACTCATGCAATCGAAAACTGCTATATGTACGCCATTAAAAGTAAGCTAACAATAAAAATATGCCCGCGTTCGTATCGAAGATTGAAACGCGAGCACAACGATAGACAGCCATAAGTTGGCGGGTATTTCAGATTCGGGTTTTTCTGAATAAAGAGGTCGATTAGCTGATAAATAGCTAATCTACGACACGAAAGCTGAATTGGTCGATCTCTTCGCACGCTCTACAGTTTGTTAGTCTTCCCCCCAGAACCCCCACCATAACCGCCGTAGCTGGTCTCACTTCTGTTATCCAAGCTCGTTTCCTTCACAAACCCAGTGTAAGCTTCCATCCCGTGTTCGCCGATATCCAAACCTTCAGCCTCCTCTAAAGCCGAAACGCGGATACCCAGCAAAGCTTTGAGTGCCAGCCAAAAAATCGTACTCAGCAGCACGGTCATCCCGCCTACAGAGATAATGCCGACCAACTGCGCCCAGAGTTGACCAAAACCTCCGCCCACAAGCAATCCGGCTGCAGGGCCTGCGGTATAAAGTCCAGTTGTAGGCCCGTCAGCAAACAGCCCAACTGCCAGAGTTCCCCAGATTCCACAGACTAAGTGAACTGAAGTTGCGCCTACAGGGTCGTCAATTTTCAAGTTGTCGAAGAAAGTTACTGCGAAAACTACCAGGATGCCGGCGATTATGCCGATTATGGCAGAGTTGGGCACGTTGATCCAAGCGCAGCTAGCTGTTACGCCGACTAAGCCGGCGAGGATGCCGTTGATAATCATCGAAAGGTCGGGTTTGCCAAGGTACAGCCAAGCCGTAATGGTTGCAGCAACTCCCCCGAAGGCACCGGCAGTGTTGGTGGTGATCGCAATGTGGGCGATCGCATTTGGATCCAGGGCCATTGTCGAACCGGGATTAAACCCGAACCAACCCAACCACAAAATCAAACAGCCCAGGGTGGCAATGCTCATATTGTGTCCCGGCATCGCCACAGTATCGCCGTCGCGGTACTTGCCGAGCCGCGGCCCCAAAAATGCAGCTCCCATCAAAGCCGCCCAACCGCCTACGGAGTGAACCACTGTCGAACCGGCAAAATCCCAGAAGCCTGCGTCTGCCAGCCAGCCTCCGCCCCAAATCCAGTGTCCGGTAATTGGGTAAGCAATTCCTACTAGCAGCAAGCTGAAAATTAAGAATTCAAGGAATTTAATTCGCTCTGCAACGGCTCCAGAAACGATCGTCGCAGCAGTTCCCGCAAAAACTAATTGGAAAAAGAATTTAGCGTTGAGGGGGACTCCCGTCCAGTTAAGCGACTCGAAAATGCCTTGATAAGCGTCTCCTGTGGCGGGGCTGTTGTCGGCTACGTTCCACAGAAAAAATCCGCTGCTGCCGATAAACTCGTTGCCGTTGCTGAACATTAAGGCAAAGCCGATCGCCCAATAGGCGATCGTAGAAAGCGCAAAAACAATCAAGTTTTTGGACAGCACGTTAACCGCATTTTTCTGACGGCAAAAACCGGTTTCCAACATACCGAAACCGGCGTTCATAAAGAACACGAGCATCCCCGCCACCATGACCCACATCGTATCCAGCCCCACCTTAAGGCTTGCTAATTGTTCCTCGGTGGTTGGCGTGGCAGGGGTTTGGGCTACGGCCGCATATCCCCACACCAAGAAGATGATTGCAGCTAAAGGTATGCAGGCTTGCCAACTTGGAGTGAGGCGGGCGATCGCCCGTGGTAACTTGTTCAACCTGTTGACTTTCGTAAAAAATTTAGCTGCTGGCAAATTTAAAGTCTCCCGCCTGACTTTTTTCGACTTTTTCTTTCCGACAGTCATTTTAATCACTTTTACCCTCTTTACGGCTACTAAGCTCAGCAATATTCGGAAAACTTTCCAATCTTACTACAAAAGTTTATTGGATTATTTGTTGAGATTGAGATAGTTATGATAGCCTAGCTCTTCTAGTTGATTTTGTTTTTTCAGTACAGATTCGGACAAAGTTTTGCGGTAATGCAAAACTCGCTCTAGCAATTCTGGCTGATGAGCTGCCAGTATCTGAACTGCCAGCAAGCCAGCATTCTTAGCGTTGCCGATCCCCACTGTTGCTACGGGTATCCCGGCTGGCATTTGCACGATCGAGTACAGCGAATCTACCCCTTGCAGGTGGCGGCTTGGTACAGGCACGCCAATTACGGGCAAGGGCGTTAAAGATGCTACCATACCGGGGAGGTGCGCCGCTCCCCCGGCACCTGCGATAATGACTTTCAAGCCTCGTTGGTGAGCGGTTTGGGCGTATTCCACCATGCGCGAGGGGGTGCGGTGCGCCGAGACGATCGCCACGGAGCAAGCAACACTGAATTCTTCGCAAACTGCGATCGCATCTTTCATGGTTGGCAAATCCGAATCGCTACCCATAATAATTCCAACTGTCGCTTGATTCATAAAATTTTCCGATTTTAGATTTCAGATAAATGCTAATTTTAAATGATTGCGTTAACTCAAATTTAGATATTTTGTACCAAAACTGACCCTTAAAAGCAATTTTGCCACCAGCCCCCGTCTGAGCAGCCCTGCAGCCAGCAAAAAGCAAAAAGCTCCCCCTCCTCATCGCCAGCCACCGGATTTATCCGTAGCGAATATTAAATCTAAAATCTAAAATCTAAAATCTAAAATCGGATGACTGAAACTGACCCTTAAAAGCAATTTTGCCACCAGCCCCCGTCTGAGCAGCCCTGCAGCCAGCAAAAAGCAAAAAGCTCC
>NZ_JAUBUY010000053.1:0-15566 GCF_036705565.1 Microcoleus sp. AT8-B5 | reverse complement strand
CCCTCCTCACCAGCCACCGGATTTATCCGTAGCGAATATTAAATCTAAAATCTAAAATCTAAAATCTAAACTCGGATGACTGAAGCCACAACCCCAACTGCCACCCCCACAGATATTCTCAATGCTCGCCTCCCCGGCTGCAAGGATTTGCAGATGCTTGCTGTTGACGAAACGGGAATCATTCAAGAAGTTTTGCCGATGGACGCCGTATTTAAACGGATTTGTCCTCCTCATTTGCAAGTCGTTGATGTAGCAGGCGATTGGATTTCTCTGGGCGGTGTTGACTTGCAGATTAACGGGGCGCTCGGTTTTGCTTTTCCCGATTTAGAAAACGAGCATATTGAAATTTTGCCGAAAATTTGTCAATTTTTGTGGAATCAGGGAGTGGATGCTTTTTTGCCGACTTTGGTGACAACTTCGGTGGATAAGTTTAGGCGATCGCTCTCGACTATAGCTGATTATATCCGCACTGTACAAACTACTGTTGCCACAACCAATAAAGCCAAAACAGCGGAAATTATCGGCGTTCACCTCGAAGGCCCTTTTCTCAACCCCCAGAAGCGAGGAGCTCACCCAGTTGAGTTTTTGTTACCGCTAACTATAGAAAATGTCAAGCAAGTTTTAGGAGATTGTGCCGATATTGTCAAAATAATTACTTTAGCGCCGGAGTTAGACAGCACTGGCGAAGTCATTTCCTATTTGCAAAGTTTGGGAATTTCCGTCAGTCTCGGACACTCCCAAGCGACGGCAGAGCAAGCCCAACAAGCATTTGAGCGGGGAGCTTCAATGGTAACTCACGCTTTTAATGCGATGCCGAGTTTGCACCACAGAGAACCGGGTTTGTTGGGAGCGGCGATTGTTTATCCGGGCGTAAAATGCGGTTTAATTGCTGACGGGAAGCACGTTTCTCCGACAATGATTGATTTTTTGCTGCGCGCTGGTAGGTATGAAAAAGGCGTTTTTTTGGTGAGCGATGCTTTAGCTCCTTTGGGTTTGCCAGATGGTGTTTATCCTTGGGATTCCCGACAAATTGAAGTCAGAAAAGGTACAGCTTGGGTAAGATTAGATTACCACTCAGTCCTGGAATCTGCTACTTTGGCGGGTACAACTCTGCCGCTGTTGGCGGGAGTGCAGAATTTAGTGGAGTGGGGAATTTGCGATGCCGAAAGTGCGATCGCCCTGGCAACTGAATCTCCGAGAAGGGCGATCGGAATTTCGGGAATTATTGGCAAATCTGCAACTCAATTGTTGCGCTGGAATTTAAATGCTGCGACAAAGCAATTGACTTGGCATCGGTTATTTTAACCTGTTATACCATTTTAAATTAAAGAATTGAAGAATTGGGAATGGGCGAACTGGTATCACCCGATCGATTTGAGATTTTAGATGTGCCGTTTGCATCTAAAATCTCAAATCGCCCATCTAAAATCGGTTGTTGCAAGTTGCACATTTTCCGAACCGTATTGCTATATAATATCTAACCGTTGGCAATAAATCAGCAGCAGGCAGATCGATGAATTTGGTAGACGACAAGACTATAGTTAGACAGTATTTTAACTCGACGGGATTCGATCGCTGGCAGCGAATTTACGGCGAGGGCAAAGTCAATAAAGTTCAGCTAGACATCCGCACCGGGCATCAGCAAACGGTGGATACAGTCATCAAATGGCTGCAAGCTGACGGCAATTTGCCCGGGCTTTGTGTCTGCGATGCCGGCTGCGGTGTAGGCTCTCTGAGCATTCCCCTGGCTGAAGCTGGGGCAATTGTTTGTGCTAGCGATATTTCTGAAAAGATGGTAGCAGAAGCTTACGATCGATCGACAGCAGTTCCCGGCAAGCTCTACAACATCTCCTTCGCCGCCCAAGATTTGGAAGCTTTAACCGGCAAATTCCACACAGTGATTTGTTTGGATGTACTCATCCACTATCCTCAAAATAAGGCTGCGGAAATGATCGCACACCTAAGTTCGATCGCCGAATCGCGACTAATTCTTAGTTTTGCACCCAAAACTTTAGCACTCACCGCCCTCAAAAAAATTGGTGAACTTTTCCCAGGCCCCAGCAAAACTACCCGGGCTTACCAGCACCGCGAAGCTGATATTATCAAAATCCTAGAAAACAATGGTTTTGTTATTAACAGAACAGCGATGACTAGCACTAGCTTTTACTATTCTCGCTTGCTAGAAGCTGTGCGGAAATAGGTTAAAAATATTTGCAAAAAAGCTAATTTCTCATCAGCCTAGGGTGCGCCTAGCGCACCTTCCCTTACCAAAGTTACGCAAGTGAACCTCCATACTCTGCGATTGCTTCGCGGCGGCTCGCAATGACAAGTAAGGCACGCACCGCGCACCTTCTATCTCAACAATTAGATGTTTTTCCCTCTTCCTTCTTCCCTCTTCCTTCTTCCTTCTTCCTTCTATCCTTTACATCCGTTACATCCGTTACAGAATCCGTTGCCGAACTTCCCTCTTCCTTCTTCCTTCTTCCTTCTATCCTTTACATCCCGTACATTGCTCGTTGCCGAGCCTCCTTCTGCCCAATTCAATAAATATTATGTCAACGCTAATTTTAGTTCGTATTTTTATAGCAGTCGCAGCGGTATTCGGAGGTTTATCCGTTGCAGGCGGTGCTTTCGCCTCCCACGCTTTAAAAAATCAATTGAGCGATCGAGCTTTAACCATTTTTGAGACCGGCGCCCGATATCAAATGTACCATGCCCTGGCTCTATTACTCGTCGCTTTACTCTTGAGCCGCGCCCAAGAGTCTCAAACATTTTTTGCAGTTGCTGGATGGGCTTTTATTGCCGGCACAATCATCTTTTCAGGCAGTTTGTACGCCCTGAGTTTGAGCGACATCAAATGGCTGGGTGCAATTACGCCGCTGGGGGGAGTTGCTTTTATTGTTGGTTGGGGATGTTTGGCAGTCGCAGCTTTTAGTTTTAAATAGGCAACTGGTAAATTTTGAAGCAATTACCAATTATCAATTACCTAATTATCAAAAACATCCCTGGAAAACAGCTCTGTCAAAGTACGCAAGTAAGGTACAAATACCGTTAAATCTTCAGCAGGAAGCCGCTCACATATTTCCCAAAATAAAATCAGCAGCATATCCTGCACTAACTCCCAACTTACATGAAGTTTCGGGTACAACATCACGCAAATTGGAAACAATTCTTGCTGTACCGGGTGAATGCTACCTTCCAAAACGCACCAGCACAAATAGCTTTGAAAAATCTCGACATCTCGGATACCAGAAATTTTTACCTCGCGATCGCTCAAATACCCGCTGCTGCTGCGGTATCCTTGATGCTGGGCACTAGCTCGATCGTACACTGCACTAGCAATCTGAGTCGTGTGCTGCAACAAATGCTGAACGGCTAATAGAGCTCTTGAATTCGGGGGCTGATTCGCCGCCGCCTCGTTAATCTCTCCGTAGGGAATGTGCAGATAGTCGTCTACAACTTTTAAGTAGGGCGCAAATTCCGCTCTCTCTGACTCCGAAAGACATCCTAACAAGATTTTGCTAGTGTATTGAAACTCCATTGTCACAAATCCCAGCACTAACGGATCTGTCTTTGAGTATTTTCGCCTCACTTTGATAATATCTTTTCCCACCAGCACTGACAAGCGGAAAATAGGTTCTCTATCCGCATAAGCGTCTATTGCTTTCCGATATAAGGTGCGAGAATCGGCGGCAATTTCTAAAGAATTAATTAAACTTGGATCGATCGCGTGTCGCTCTATTTGTGTCTCTAAAAGAGCTTCTACTCTACTCCAAGCTATCTCGCTGGCTAATTTCAGGGTATCTGTCAATTTGTCAACTATGGGGGCTCTATTGCCCTCAAAATTAGTTAAATCTAGGCTTGGGAGAATTTGGCGTGGCGCTTGGTTCTCTCTTGTCGCCACTGTACTGTAATATTTTTTTGCCCAGCTAACTGCGAAGGAAGAAACGCTGACACATTTAGCTTTTGGGAGTTGGTCAATGTCCAGTTCGGTAATACATTGGGACGCCTGACTTGCGCCCTGTTGAAATTGGTCGGCTGCTGGTAAAGATTTTGAAGATATTTGTGAAATACCCGTCATGATAAACCTCGTTTTTTTATTAAGTCGCACCCGATCGATTCCCCTAATTTTTAACGTTGTTAACTACAATTTTCTGCATTTGTACGCTGACCGTCATCAGCCATTACGCTTAAAGCTATAAGCCATTTGGCTCGACTGCCTGCATCTTTTATAAGTTGCACGTTAATAACGTTATTTATTGTGTGATCGATCACCATCACCCTGTGATCGCGATCCTAAGTGATTTTTTTGACCTATAAAGAGGGCTGCAAATAAATTTAATTTGTCTTAAAATCGAATAATTAAAGTCAAGTCTATCTCAAAAAAACTGCTGCTTGAAATACTTGATGTTGGTTTGGGAGCGCTTTGGTCTATCGCCCTAATCTATTAAACAAGCTAAGCTACAGCACGCTCTAAGGGTGACTTTGGTTAATTTATTTCTATAGCTGAATTAGAATTGTATTGTGAGCCTGACGATTGTTATGAAACCCTAAAAAAATTAACAATCGGCTTTTCTAAATAAAAAATTAAATTGGAGATGAGAATCAGATTTATGTGCATTTAGTTAATGCCATTGCCAGGGCAGTTTTTTGTGATCCGTTGTTTAGGAATGAGAATTAAATAACTTAGAATGCGTGATGGTTCTTGTGGGATGGGCACTCTTAGCCCGTCCAGAAAGGGCGGGCTAAGAGTGCCCATCCCACTTTCAAGAGTGTAAATTATTTAATTCGCGATCCTTAGCTTCCCCGTGAAGCGAAGCTATCCCGTAGGGAATCGCCCGCAATTGATCGTCGTCCATTCGATCGACCACCTACCCTTCAAAACCAGAATTAGCGAGTGACTCGCCCGGTAGCCCGCGCATTTTGCCAAATCCGGCGGGTTCGAGTCCTCTGTCGGAGGCCCAAGCCTGTCCCTACAACGAGAGGATTAGGTTGATGCGGGCCCCACGGGCGATCGATCCTCACAAACAGCACGGCCAGTACGTCTTTAAGGCTATGGCTTCGGGTAGGATTAGTAGGACGAGAGGAAGTGGATAAAATGAGCGCTAGCAGCAATTCAACAGAAATTAAGTTCGGAACCGATGGGTGGCGAGGACTGATTGCCCATGACTTTACTTTTGCCAACGTGCGAAAAGTCACCCGGGCGATCGCCAGTTACCTAGAAACCGCTTACACAAAAGACCGCCCAGTTCTAGTCTCCTACGATACCCGCTTTCTGGCAGACGAGTTCGCCCGCACTTCGGCGGAAGTATTGGCAGATTTGGGATGGACAGTGAAAGTGGTCGATCGAGATTGCCCCACACCAGTCATCGCCTACAGCGCCAAGCATCTCAACTCCGCAGGAGCCCTGATGTTCACGGCTTCGCACAATCCCGCACCTTACTGCGGCATCAAATACATCCCCGACTACGCGGGCCCGGCTACCCCGGAAATTACTGATACAATTGTGGCAAATATTGCTGGTGCTTCTGATGCCCCAGCTAAAGGCAGCCACAACGATAAAATCTCCAGTTTTGACCCGAAACCCGAATATCTGAAGTTTCTTTATACTTTGATCGATGTGGAGCGGATTCGCTCTGCTAAGTTGAAGGTGAAGTACGACGCTCTCTACTCGACTTCTCGCGGCTATCTCGACGGCGTTTTGGAACACTGCGGCTGCGATGTCGAAAGTTTTCATACCTACCGCGACGTGCTGTTTGGGGGCGGAATGCCCGAACCCAAGGGGGAACAGTTAGTCGAGTTGGTGGAAGCTGTTAAGAAGGATTCGGCGGATTTGGGTTTGGCTACCGATGGCGACAGCGATCGCTTTGGTATTGTTGACGAGTTGGGAAATGTCTTGACTCCAAACACCGTGCTGTTGCTGCTGGCGCGTCACTTGGTTAAGAATAAAGGCTTGACTGGGGCGATCGTCCGTACAGTCGCAACTACTCATTTACTGGACAATTTAGCCGCCAAGTACGGTTTAACAATCTACGAAACCGCAGTCGGTTTTAAATACATCGGCGAAAAAATGCGCGAAACTGCGGTGCTCATCGGTGGCGAAGAGTCTGGCGGTTTGAGCGTTTTGGGTCACATTCCCGAAAAAGACGGGATTTTGGCTGATATGCTAGTTGCTGAGGCGATCGCCTATGAAGGCAAACCGCTTTCTCAGCTAGTCGAAGAAGCCATTAAAGAAGCCAACGGCCCCCTGTACAACAAACGTTTGGACTTGCACCTAGAAGAAGCCCACAAAGCAGCCGTTTTGGAATCTTTTACCAAGAATCCCCCCACAGAAGTAGCAGGTATCCGCGTTAAGGAAATCGGCCGCAAAGACGGGATTAAACTTTATCTTGAAGACGGTGGCTGGGTACTGCTGCGGCCTTCGGGAACTGAACCCTTGATGCGCGTTTACATGGAAACCAATTCTGTGGAAAAAGAAAGCCAAGTTGCCCAACACATGGAAAAGGTAATTGCCCAGTTAGAACCTGTTTAACTTTCTACCTATTCCAACGGGGGTTTTTCCCCTAGTGCTTGGGATTGTGAGGTGCGCCGAAGCGCACCTTACCTATTTTTGATAACTCTGGCAAAGCCTCTGAACATTAATCATCGATACTGCTGGGCCAGTTACAGCACTTTCCAGGTAAGTGAAGTACAGAGAAACCGGGTTTCTTGAATAAAACCGGTTTCTGGCGAGAAATCCAGAAGAAACCCGGTTTCTGGGGTGTACTTTATAAACCTGGAATCCGCTGTATATATTTGCAATACACTGGGATTTGTTAAAGTTGGGGATTTGTAAATTTATCTATTTATTTTTAATTTTTAATTAATTTAAAAAATTCCTAAATTTTTTCCGAATCTACTTGACTTTTATCCAGATAAAATTGTATATTATTAAATAATGGGGTGTTTGCAAAAATAAAATTTTCACACATATTCCGATTATAAAACAATTATACAAGTTAAATTACTAGCCTGTCAACCGGTTTATGAAAACAATTCCTCTGCTCGCCATTAGTTTTTTAGTAGCAATTTTAGTCAGCGCGATCGGCATTATTTCAGTGCAAAATGCCGCCCCAGTATCCTTAAACTTTATCTTTTTTCAATCGATACAAATGCCCGTAGGAGTAGTATTGGCAATGAGCCTGAGTGCAGGACTGATCGGAGGTGCGCTACTGCAACCGCTGTGGAACCTTTCAGATTCCCAAAACTCGCGTCCTAAATTTCCGGCCACTCCAGAAGAATCTGACACCGTACAATATTAAATATATTTGATCCCTTACAGGGAATATACCTGACCGTCAATCAGCAACCGAGTAATTCCCTTAGCTCGCAAATAAGGCGCTGCTTTTTGCAGAATACTGCTGTCAGGAATCTTGAAAACCCTTTGATTGCGAGTAGCAAATCGGCGGGCCACTCGGTGATTGTCAAACACTGCCAGGGTTTTCTCGCGAATTTCCGCTGCCGGAATTTGACCCAGTTCGCCAAAAGCTTTTAGAGGCCTGGTGATTAACTCTGCCGCCCGATCGACCACCAAATAACAAATTTTGGGCAAAGATGCTTCGCTTAAAGGCAAAACTTGAATTAGTCCTGTACCCCGAAGCTCGTTAGCGAAGCCCTCGAAGAGGAGCGACTCCCCCGACGATAATGAACCCAGGAGACTGCCTTCAGACAGAGAGTCCTCATCCTCTACATCTTCGTCGAAGTCGTCATCTAAATCGTCTTCATCATCCTCATCATCCTCATCCTCGAAATCGCTAAAGTCTTCACCTGCCAGCAGCCCTTCTGCTGGCAGCATTGCCTTTAGTTCACCAGTCACAACAGGGTGGTGGCTTCGATCAGCAAAATTGGCTGCTGGGACATCTGGCACATCAGAAACATCCAATTCTGCAACTGGTTCAGGGACTGATTCAGAACGCTTTCTGATCGTCGGTCTCGAATTTGAGGCTGACTGCTGGAGGGGGGCTGACTCCGACAGGGGAACAGCTACAGGATCGATTTCGCCATCTGCCGATGACTCAGTAGTCGCCTCTGTCGGTTCAGAAACACTTGTGCGATGATCGGACAAACGCTTTTGTTTTTGCTGCACTAGAAATTCGTATTCCGGCTCCGACAAAGCCCCCTGAATGATGCGCCTCACAGTCGAACTGCTCACTCCGTAGCGCTTTGCCAGAGTGATAGTATTCTCGTTGGACTGTCGGTACAGCCTGATGAGTTCGCGTTTGTCTGAATCGGAGAGTTTTGTAGGCGTCATGCCAAGTTTTCCAGCAAAAAGACGTGAAAAGACGCAGGCGAGCAGTCAGCGAACTGTGATTTTTCCTTTTCGATTTCAAGCTCAGAGATGCTGACAATGGCAAAAAAGCTTTCGCGTCCCCATCGCTTGCCAAAGCAACCCCAATCTCAAATCGCTAGGCTGCGCGACGACTGCGCCTGCTCTGGCGAGAACGGGTTGAGATGTCATGTTCCAAGATAGCTCCAATTCCGAACAGGATGGCGCTGAAAACAAAAAAGACTTCCAGCAAACTTCCGCTTTGATAACTACCCTCAGCCTGAGTATCCCGCCATTTAAAGTACATATCTGCGATGTAAAGCGAAAAAGTTGCAGCCGCAATCATTCTCCAAGATTGAGAAAAACGTCCTCCCCAAAACGCCAGCAGCAATGCAGTAGCAATAATCAGCAGAAAAACGTCTCCAACGATGTAAAACAAATTGATTGCATAGGCGTAAGGCGACAGTTGCTTGTCAAGTGCTATTACCCATGCGGGAGTTTTACTTTGTTCTGCTGCTTCTTCTTCTTCTTCTTCTTCTTCGGGTGCGGATTTAGCAGCAGTCGCGGCTGTTCCTTTTACCATTGAGTTGGACGAATTTTCTAAACCAGCCCCTTTTGCTCCTGGCGCTGGCGCAGAGCCTGTCACTACTTCCTGGGTGGCTGCTGGAGACATTCCTAGCTGTAGCCTCCAAGACTCAGGTGCAGCAACCCAGATAGCTACAGCAATCCCGAAGGCTGCAATTCCCGCTAACAAAGCCCACTGCCAAATTTCTAGATTCAGCCGTTTGGAAGTCACAGCGATCACCATGCCCCCAATCAGTACCACATAGCTGCCCAGATAAAAGGCATCTGCGGGGGACACGTCCGGGTCGGCCTCGAAATACAGTTCCCAAATGCCAAATAGCACACCGCCGATAAAATAGAACAGCATCCCCAGACCAATGCCCAGCCAGACGTTGCGCCCGCTGACCATGTGCGGGCTTTGCCAGTTTCTAAAACAGACTAAAGCCGCTCCCAAGTATGCTCCGCATTCAAAAATATAAGTGCCGATCGAGTACCACAGAGGTAAACCCTCTTCTGCTGAGAGGGGGACGCTGAACAGCAAAAAGAACAGCAGCGCCATGACAGCCCAGACAATGCCCACAATCACTAGGGTCTGAGCTGACAGTAAAGATGAAGATGTAGATGACTTTTCTGAAGTGCTACTCATAGGGATTCCACGAGACCTAACTAGCGGTTGAACGCACCCCATCTCAATCTTTGATTGGAGATGAGGATTCTTTCGCCAAAAACCTTAAAAAACCTCGATCAGACGCTTCCGGGATAACTGGCGTCCTCAGTGTGTCGTCGGGGCTTTTGCCCTCGTACACTATAGAAAGACTAAGCAAGAATAATATCTATTTACTAATTCAATAAATTAGTTGTTAGTCGATCTTGTACCCGGAAATATAATGATAGACATACGGTAGATGTCTCCACCCTTAAGGTTTTTACAGTACCAAATCTATCTCTGAAATTATACCCTCAAAGGTTGAGGTATCTGTTTTTTTGCTTTCCCATTCCCCTACTCATATCAATGATTCTAGGTGGGGAATGCGATCGAAACTTAGTTAAATTGCCAGACCATAGGTGGCATCCAAACCGAATCAACAATTTGGTTGGTCAATACAAGTTGGCCATCCAACCTGTATATCGCGTACCCCCTACAGTGCAATTATCTAAGATCCATTATCTCGACCCAATTGTCTGAGCAATTGTCACAGATTTTCTATCCTGCGATCCACAACTTGTTGAGGGCTGATTGTTTCAGCCAATCTAGAAACTGAGTCCGATCCGGTGCTGGCATATCTTGCAGCACATCGCTCACTCCCTCCGCGAAGTCCGTATTGCCAAAATATGATTTGCCCAAGCGGTGGAGTTCTTGCAATAAGGTCTTGAGATGCTGCTCTTGCCAAGGAGGCACCTTGTGATTTTGCAAGGGACTAACGGTTAGCCAGTTTTTTATCGCATCAGGGGAGTCTGCCTGGGGGAAGTTTCCCTGCTGAAATACCTTGGCGATATCTTTCTGAAACGATGTGGCTTGCCTTGCGCCTAAGAGGTCTTCTACATCGAAGTAAACCGCTTGGAGGAGCAGCAGACAAGCCTGCGCGAACAGTGGTGCTTTGGCTGCTTCATTCCCTGCCGGTTCTTCACCGGCAAGCTGATCTAAACGGACTTTTCCCCAGACGCTATATCTATCCGGCTCTTCTAGCAGAACACAGGCTTTGCCTCGGTTGTCGGTTAAGTCCCGCCACAAGGCTCTGGCGTCTTCTGCTTGCTTGCCGTTGAAGGCGCTGATCAGGCGAAAAGTCTGCCCCTGATAATTGAGAATGGGAATTTGTTGATCCCGTTTTGGGTGTTGAAAATTGGTTATTTCAACATCCTGCCGTTTCAGAATAAACATGACACTGCGATTTGACTCCTGTCATGGCCGAGGTGCTGTGCTTTTGACACTCCCGATGCCTAAAGGCGAAGGGATTCTTGATTCAGCGAGTCCACTTAAATTAGCAGGATTGCTCCCGATCACCCAGAGATGGTGCTCTCCTCAAGCGTTCCGATACTTTTTTGCTAACAAATGCTAACAATTATCTAAGCTGAGATTGTCTCTCAGCCTTGGCGTATAAATCAATGCACGAAGGAAAATCCCCCGCGCACAATTTACGACTGCTGTACTGGCAACGCTTGATTTTCGCGCTCGTGCCGAGCAGGCGATTGACTGTTTTGCTTTGATGCCGTAGAGGAAGCTTATATAGAGGCTCCGTACCATCAGGGATTTTCACCTGAGTCTTTCAATCCTAGTTCTACCACATTTTTATCAAATATCAAGTCGAGCAGAATGTTAGCCAACATAACTCAATATCAGCAAATTAGTCATTCTGGCTCAACTCATACCTCAAATCAGGGGACGATCTCTGGTTTTTCGGTAATGTGGTCAGCGTTTTAGGCTTTGCCACTACGGGATGTTAACATAACCAATAGACATCTGGGAAAAAGCACCTGTGACTCTTTTGCTGTCTGAGTTCCGTCTTAATTTGGGGAGATATGCGATCGACCAAATATTGGGGTTTCAACTCGACCTCTAAATACTTTACCCGAGTTCACCAAAAAACGAGGGAGAAGCCCCGGGCTACCGACATGGGGAGGAAAGCGGCTGCGACGACCGTCGCCGTGGAATGATCGCAACTTGAGTCGCAATGATATGATAAGTGCAGCGATTAAGAATAACCATCTACGTGTTGAAACATTTTAGTTTCGGTGAGATTCCGGCACAGTAAGCCACTACTGCATTTGAGCAGTCAGCCTATTTAACTGACAAAAAATATCAAAATGTGGAGCGTACCTATCTGGCATAAGTGATGGACTCCGAAAGCCGAAAAAAGCCAAAAGTATACGCAAAGCTTGGATTCGTCCATGCTGAGTGGGTAGAGGCGCATTGATAACGCCTTTGAAAGTCCCTTTGTGGTCTTATTCAACAATCCCCCTGATTCCTCAGTGGGGAGTATCAAGTCCTACCTAGTTTTGATTGTAAATTTCCAATTGGGCTGTTTGCAGGTGAGTCCCTCCAGCTTTTGTCAGATACAGTCTTGAAGGCAAAGGCACTCTCATCATCTTGGTTTTTTTCCCTAACCATCGCGCTGCAAGCTATATTTTTCTAGATAAAAGCGGTTTCTGCGTAAGTCATCAAATAATTTACTTGCTCGATCGCACACTGCACCGATACAATAATCTTGTTAGCGATTTTTGAGTTGGGTGCGTAACTCAGTTGGATAGAGTAGCTGCCTTCTAAGCAGCGAGCCGCAGGTTCAAGTCCTGCCGTACCCGTTAGGTAATCCTTTTGCGTAGCAAGGGTTTCAGGTTGACTAAGCTACCGAGAGTCTGGTTTTCCGCTCATCTTTAGCTCAGTCCTACTCTTCTAAGTAGCTGAGTATGTCCAAAACTGCCTCCATATCTGCCAAGTTTGCGCCGGACTTTTTGCGTCTGGTCTTCAACTTGTTAAGCAGGTCGGCCGGCTCTGGAAATTCTGCGACGGTCGGAGCCGAGTTTTTATTTGCTTGCCGATCGCGCTGCACTTCCTTGAGTTCTTGCTCCAACATCTGCACCTTCAGTCCTAAATCGCCGTTGCGCTCGTGTAACTCATTCAGTTCCTTATCCCATTCTGCAAGCTGCTTGTTGGCCGCTTTCAATTCCTGCCTGAGTGATTCATCGTTGCCGTCACTCAGGCACTCAATTTTCCCAGCCGTTCCTCAATGGCGGCCATCCGCTCCATCACGGTGTCAAGGCGATCGGCTACAACCTTGTCTACAGTGTCTACAATTTCTGTAGACGCGACGCTATCATTACTTCGTGTAGACAAATCCGTAGACAGTGTAGACACTATAGGTGTAGACAAAGTAGACAGCGCTGTAGACGTGCCTGAGACTTCCTTGAGAATGCGTTGTGCAGTTTGACTAAGCGACTCACTGTCTAGCTTCTGAGCTTCTATCCAGTTCAGGAAGTGACCAGAAGCCCTAAACGATACAACTTGACTTTGACTCATTGTAGACACCTGTATACAGTATTTGTCTACAATAACTGATATCTGTCTACACTGTCAACAGTTTGTCTACAAAACTTGTAGACACGAAAATCCCCCAATTAAGGGGGATGAGATTGAGCCGTTAGTCAGCGGCTTCCAAGTCCTTGGGGTCAAGCCATGTAGTAAAACTTCCGTCGGGCTTTACGCAAGTAATCTCGCCGTATTTACTAATTTCATCCACCACCAACTCTAGACCCGCTAATTGTTCAAGGAAGTCCCTCTAACATCTTGTTGAGTAACGCCGGAGCGATATTCTCACGTACCCACTCTGGGTCTTCCCACTGAGAAGGGTAATATTCACCCTTCTTACGCTTTACGGCTATTGCTTGCCGAACAAGCTCAAAGGCAGCTTCTGTCGCGACACAGAAGTCGTTTGACTCATTAAGTTTGTTTTTGTGTTTTTTGGTCATCGCTTGCTTCAATCAAGTCCTCTTAACAGTCTGCCTACAACTAGCGCAACTGATACCGACACCATGTGTCATATTTTCATCAACGTAGTGCTGGCGAGGTCAAAAGTAGCAAAGTCCATATTCCGCACCCGTTTGTCGAAATCTACCGTCACATCATTGCCCCGAACCTTGATTACCGTACCTTTAACGCCTTCATAGAAAGAACCACCGTCATAGGCAACAACAACCCGATCGCCTTCCTTAAACACTTTGTGTTTATTGGGGGTAGGCACTGGTTTAGCGGTTCCTGTAGTACAGCTCATCATTGAGGACTGAGAGGTTTTAGGAGAAGGTGTAAAAACCTCCCCATCCTCCCCACTAGACCTTAACTCCTTATCTGACAAGGATTTAAAGGTGGGGAGGTTTGTATCCCCACTACCTCCCCATTCCTCCCCACTAGATTGAGTAAACGGGGGGGGAACGTTACTTAGTGGGGATGGTGGGGATACAGTGGGGAGGTATGTATCCCCACTTGTAACCGTTGCTGTATCTACATTCCAGCTTGCTGGGGAGGATGGGGAGGTTTTTGTAAGAGAAAACAGAATGCTTTGACCTTTACTTGTAACCTCCCCATAATTCATGGTTGCCAGTTCTGTAAACCATTCCCGTATTTTTTGTGCGCTTGGACGGTATTTGGCATCAAAGGACTTGCTAACCTCTCGAGCTGTTACCGTGCCCCCCTTGCGTTCTGCCAGCGAGATGATTTTCGCGAGATTGCTTTCAAGCGCATCGGGACTGGAAACCTCAATATTTATGCTCAAAGCTTGCACAGTTGTGTACTCAACCCACTTGATAGCAGCGGCAACTTGGCTAGCAGGAATCTTGGAGGAAACCTCAATTTTCGTGTGTGCAGCGTGGATACAGTGCAGGATGGTTGCGACGCGGCCAACTTTCTCAGCAGCCTTACCTAACATTGCCCGCATCCCTTGCTTGGGATGATTTAGCCGAAGTCGCTGGCAGTGGTTGTAATAGTCCACAAACAACTTTCGGGCTTCCTCATCTAGCTCGAATTGCATCATCGGGATAGCGTCCACATTTTCGTAGAGCGCTTGCAGCATCGGGTTGATGTCAATCTTTGACACACCTAAAGTTATCTGGGTTAAGGCTGGTGGCTGTTGCACAAAGTCAAATCGGGCAAAGGTTCCGTTATCATCGCTGCCATCCCCCAGAAAGGGTTCTAAGACCTTGGGTTGAATGTTTCCATAAATAGAAAGGGAGACAGCACCGACGTTAACGGTAGTGCCGGCTGCACGTGCCACCACAGCACCGTTACCGCTCCAACATTCCAGCAAGTCCTCTTTGTCACTTCCCTTGCCACTGCGGTACTGGTTGGCTGATTTAAAAAATCCTGCAAGCTCATCGCACAGCCAGAGTATTCCTTGAATGGGATTCCGGCCTACCATCCCTGCTATTCCCTCCCATGTACCTTTAGTGATGTAGGGAATTGTCTCTACAGGGGCATCAGGCGCGGGGCCCTTGTTCTCATCCTTGCTGTTTTTCCATTGTTCAAGCTCCTCTTTGTAGGCTTTTTCTTGGGCATTGAACTTCTCCTGATTCTTTTGCCTCATTGCTGCTAGCGGGTCTGTAATCATGGCGTTCAATACCGGAGTCTTCATCTGGCTTGACTCAGCGATAAGAGCCCCGAAGTAGCCAAAAGTCCGACACCGATACCTGTTCCATTCCTCCACAAGCATGGTGCTACTGCCATTTTTCAAGAATCTTGAGACACCAGAAATTAGTGCCAGCGCGTAGCATTCAGGCTTGAGGTTCATGCGTCGCGCTACTTCTTCGATCGGAGCGGCCAGAGATTCAGGGAAGATTTCGGAGAGTTTGACGCTAGCAGACTTGGAGGCAAGTAGTTGTTCAATTCCGATTCTCGTGTCTTCCTTGTTGGCTTCTTGCTCTGACTCTTGTTCAAACTCGCGGTAAATTTTCCAGACATCGGCAGAGTTGAGACGGTATTTTTGAGCCAGCTCGGAGATTTTAAGCTGTAACTGAGATTTCTTGAGGTCGGACTCTAGCAGTGTTTCAATCTCTCCCCCTAGCTCCGAGATGTGGGGAACTTGAAATGGTTCAGGACGGACAACTTTTGCTGTTGCCTGCGGGGGAGTTGCGAAAATTTTCTTCTCTCCGATCGCCGCTGTTATGTCGCTGACCGAAAGTTTCTCGTGCGTAATCCAGTCGAAAATATCGAGCC
>NZ_JAUBUY010000052.1:0-43667 GCF_036705565.1 Microcoleus sp. AT8-B5 | reverse complement strand
GAAAATCCTCAAGCCCCCGCATTTATCTCGCGCAAGTCAATCTAAAATCTAAAATCTAAAATCTAAAATCGATTGACCGTCTGTGCTTCCCGGACTAAGATTAACCTGGAAGCAGTGACGTTTCAACTATTGAGTGTAACTTGCAATCAGTTCTGAGCCAGTATCGACCCAGAGTGCGATCGCACTCGGAACTAAAAAATACCGCAACAACTGGAAAGGTGAGAATTTGACACCATTTACTACAGAAATTAGAGTGCGACATTATGAAATGGATGCTCTCGGTCACGTAAATAATGCTGTTTACCAGCATTATTTAGAACACGCTGCGATCGAACATTTAGAACATTTGGGATTTACTCTCGATCGCTACCGGGAATTGGGCGGCGTCTTTGTAATGCGACGGATAGAAATTGACTATTTGCGATCTGCCGCATCGGGCGATCGATTGGAGATATCCACTTGGATCGAACAAATGCGCGGCCCGCGCGCTGTCCGCCACTACGAAATTCGCTTAGCTGGAAATGAGGAAATCTTGTTAAAAGCAGAGGCGCTTTGGGTTTGGGTTGAAGTTACCACCATGCGCCCGCGAGCAATTCCCAAACAAATAATTGATATTTTTGAATCACAATCTCAAGTATTACCAACCTAGAGAAAAAATCCACTATTATATTTGCAAAATCATGTAAAAATCTATTGGTTTGTAGTGAGGACTTCAGTCCTTCATTCCCCGTTTGTAGAAGTGCAAAAGGTTGATTGTCGCCGGGGCCGCAAATCCCGATCGCAAAAAGTCGGATCGCCCGCCTGCCAGTTTGGATGCCGCAGAGGTACGATGGAAGAGAGGGAGGGAGGCCAAGCCCGGTAAGGTTAAGCTTGGCGACAATACCCACAGGAAGGGAAAAATGACACTTAACTTGCGGCGACCGATTTTAATTGGCGGAATAGGACTTTCAGCGGCGCTGTGGCTGCTGGAAACTCTACAGCATTCGGGTTCAGAAATGGGCGAAACGGCACTCATCGGCTTGGCTGCTGCCGGTGCGGGTTATTGGTGGTGGAAACAACAATCCCCCAAACTCGAACTCGCACTCCCGCAACCCCTGGCGAACCGGGAAGCAGCCGAAAAAGCGATCGCGGCTTCAGAAACCGCAATTAAATTGCTAGCCTCAGAAGCTCAAAACTCCGCCGATCCTGCTAATCTAACAGCAAAGCTCGATCGGCTCAGAACCGAATTAGACAGACAAGATTTGCGGATTACCGTAACTGGCGGCAAAGCTGTCGGCAAAACTGCCTTAATTCAAGTTTTAAATTCTAATTGGGCATCTCAACACCCGCAAAAGCTTAGTTTACAAGAAACTGCAGCGCTGTTTGCTAATACAAATGCCGATGCCAAAATCAACGGTGATTTAGTGCTGTTTGTGACAGCGGGCGACATCACAGATTCCGAATTTAAAACATTATCTCAGCTAGCTTCGGCAGGTCAGCGCGTGTTGCTAGTCTGGAACAAACAAGACCAATATTTGCCAGAACAGCAGTCGCAGGTTTTGAACTCTTTGCAGCAGAAAATGCAAGGAATATTGGGGACAGAAGAGATAATTGCGATCGCCGCTTCTCCCAATTCTATTAAAGTGCGCCAGCACCAAGCGGACGGCACATTTAAAGAACGGATCGAAAATCAAGTCTCTCAACTCGACGCGCTGACGGAAAGATTGACTAAAATCTTAACGGAAGAACGGCAACAGTTGGTCTGGGCGAGTGCAGTGCGGGAGGCTGCAAGTATCAAGTTAGAGGCAAAAACCTTCTTAAATGCAGTCAGGCGCGATCGGGCAATTCCCATTATCGAACAATATCAGTACATCGCCGCCGCCGCCGTCTTTACTAATCCGGTTCCAGCTTTAGACTTGCTAGCAACAACCGCCATCAGCACCCAACTCGTAATCGATCTCGGCGCCATCTACCAGCAAAAGTTTTCCTTAGACCAAGCTAAGACAGTAGCGGGGACTTTGGCTAATCAAATGTTTAAATTGGGATTAGTAGAACTGTCTACTCAAACTATTACTGGACTGCTGAAAAGCAATGCCGTCACCTATGTAGCAGGAGGCGCGGTGCAGGGAATTAGTGCAGCCTATTTTACCAGAATAGCTGGATTGAGTTTAATTGAATATTTCTCAACTCAAGAATTGGAAAATGCTAAAGGCATCTTCAATCTTACGGAACTGACGAAAACTTTGCAAGCAGTATTTCTGCAAAATCAGCAAGTTTCCTTCTTGCAAGGTTTCATCAATCAAATCGCAAGTCGTCTCGCGCCTCAGACATCAGGAACCCCGGCTGTTAACTCAGTCGCCAATTAAAACCCTGTAGGGTGTGCACCGGTTTTGGCGGCCGTGCAATACCAGCCCTGTCTGGCATGATAAATTTGAATCGGAGAAACAGCAGAACTCGCTATTTCTCCTTGTATTTTTCAGACATCAAGTGGGGCGGGGCGGATTTATTGAGGTTATTGGTTAGTGGTCAAAATTAGGGTGAATTCGCCCCTACAAAATACGGGTTTTTCGTAACTTTTTCTAGAATGAAACAGCCATTTCAATCAACTAATAACCTCCGGCCCTGCTCAAAGTCTACTATTGAAAAAGCCACCCATGCCATTGTTAATTTTTTTTATTTCTTTTTTCGCTCTTGTGGAAACTGTAAAAAAAATCTACAATAACCAGCCAGATTTTTAGCTACTCCATCGGGTTTCAAACTGTCCTAACTATTGAGGATTGGCTTGTCAAAAAGCTTGGGCAATATCTCCGATCATGTCCGATGAATTAACCGCAATAAATCAGGTTCGTAGTGCGGACTAAAGTCCGCGACCTATTGCGGACGGAAGTTCGCACGCGCGATCCGTATGACATGAGGCAGCCAAGCAAATGTTTGGTGTTCAAGGTTCAATTAGTTCGTGTCTGATTATATAATAATTATGAAAAATGTCAAAAAGATTTATGACGAATTGTACAGAAAAATTGTCCTGAGATTGTATGAAACTAAAGTGTGGGATATGGGTGTACTTTTTGCGATATGGGCTTGGGTAATCTATGAATACTTGTCTCGTAAAAGTCCATATAATTTGTCTAAATATTACAAAAAGAAACGTCCCGATGTCTTAACTTTTCAAGTGTTTTGTCCGACCAAACATCCGCAAAGATTCCATCGCATCAGCATCATGGAAGAACACTATTTCCAAAGTATATTTCTAGCTTCTGGTAACTTGATTCGCTTCCCCATTTTCTGTTTTAATGACAAAGTAGTTTCTCGATCTTTGGCTGGTCGAATTATTCCCGAATTATTAGATATGGGTCTGCCGATAAATCCCAGCGAGCGCGCCAAATTACAAATCAAAACTTTTTATGACGATGTATCCAGAAGCAACTGGACAATCTATGTAGATCCATCTGAGTTTAGTCGAGTAGAATATCAGCAAATGCTCTGTTGTTATGAAGCACATCGTGAGGAAATAGATTCTAAACTAGAAACTTCTAAAGTTACTCCGTGGTGGAGTCCGAAATCAAAATACCCCAAAAGCTTTGAATTTGATTATCGTGCCAAACGTATTGCTCGCATTGTCTATGGAGCCATGCCTCAACCTCAAGTATTCTCACCTCAAAAAATTTCTACTGGCTGCGTAGTAGATGGCAACTGGATTCATATTTCTAATGAAAGTTTGATCGTTTACCCGAATGGGCAATGGCAGATTCATATTCGACGCAAACATGGCAAAAACCCGTGGAATGATTGTACTTTGGGTGAAGGAAAGGTAACATTTGTCGATCCAGTTCCAGTATTTGATGTTGAGTGGCTGCATTTTTATGATTTAGACTCTATTAAAGATATCAGCGTTGGCGAATATTTTGCTTCTTTTGCTGATAATGAAGGTAAGAAATTAACGGATTTTTATCAATTTGGCAAGATTCCATCTAAATTCAATACATTACAAATATACGGTAGCTGAATTATTTAAACAAATACTAAAAATTTATTTTAAACTTGACAAATTGATAAAATTTGGGTAAATTTAATTCAAGTATTTTATCGAGACAGTCGGTTAAAACGATCTGTTTTTTGAGAGTGACCTAAATATTGTCTGGTTTTCTATTTTTTCTGGCTCAGAGTCCAGTTACTTTTTACAGAAGTGCGATCGCACTTTTATTCACACACTGTCCAGAGTATTGTTAACAAAACTTACGCCAGCCGGGTCAAAAACCCGGTTTCTGCATCAAGCATCTCTCGGATATATCGACGATTTTTCAGAGAAACCGGGTTTTTTGCGTAAGTTTTAGTTAAGAGGACTTTCGCTTTGAGGCAGGGACTTAAGTCACTGCCGGAATCCGAGTTTGAGGAGGTTGTTGACACGCCTTTGCCCTGTTTCTACCTAACTCCCCAATAAAAAACTAGAATTTTATCAAAACTTGTATTAAAATAAGAAATAGGATTTATAATTCGACGATCAATTCTACCTGCTTAAAAAAGCCGATCGCCAATGGCTGACAATTCCCTTCAAGAAAATCGCTTATCCCTTGCCCGCGCCAGTTTGCGCGAAGCCCTGGCGCGCTACTCCCACCTGCGCCAAGGGAAAAAGAACTCGAATAATACAGAATTAGAAGCGGCGCTGCAATATCAGCTAGATATCTTAACTTCCACCTCAGAAAAACTAGACCACAACATAATCCGCATTGCTACTTTCGGCTTAGTCAGCCGTGGCAAGTCAGCCGTATTAAACGCGCTTTTAGGTCACAAAATTCTGCAAACAGGCCCTCTCAACGGCGTGACTCAGTGGCCGCGTTCCGTGCGCTGGAGTGTGCCTTTATCCTTCCTTGACAGCGAGGAATCCCCCCAACCCCCCCTGGCCAAGGGGGGGAAAGGAGGCGTGCAAGTAGAATTAATCGATACTCCCGGACTTGATGAAGTTGGCGGCGAAGTGCGCGGCGAAATGGCGAAACAAGTAACTCGCCAAGCTGACTTAATTCTGTTTGTCGTTGCAGGTGATATCACCCGAACTGAATATCAAGCACTGTGCGAATTGCAAACAGCTCAAAAACCGGTAATTTTAGTTTTTAATAAAATTGACCTGTATCCAGAATTAGACAGAAAAGCTATTTTCCAAAGTTTGCAAGCGCTGGCAAATTCTGAAGAGTTAGCAGCCGCTGCGGTAAAAGAGGAAAAAGATAGCGAAAATTTGTCCGATCGCCCAAACAACCCATCTGATAAATCTACTGCAAAATCACCGCCTAAAACTTCCAAATCATTAGAAATAGTCATGGTAGCCGCCGAACCAGCACCGGTGCAAGTGCGGGTGGAATGGGCCGACGGAAGAGTAACTAACGAATGGGAGTCGCCCCCCGCGCAGATAGACGAACTCAAACATAAAATTCTGACAATTCTTAACAGAGAAGGTCGATCGCTCCTCGCTCTAAATGCTTTAGTTGAAGCTAGAGATGCCGAAGCAAACATTGCCCGTCACGTTCTCAAATTGCGACAAACAGAAGCCGAAGATTTAATCTGGCAATTTGCAAAATATAAAGCTTTGGCTGTCGGTTTAAATCCAGTGGCATTCTTGGATGTAATGGGAGCAACTGTCGCAGATTTAGCCTTAATTCGCTCTTTATCGAGACTTTACGGCTTACCCATGACTGGTTACGAAGCCGGCAAACTTTGGCAGACTATTTTCTCCAGCGCTGGCGGCGTACTTTTGGGAGAATTGGGCAGCAGTTTTCTGTTGGGATTTGGCAAAAGTGCAGCCGCAGCGGCCCCGCACATCGGCTTTTCTACTTTTGCCGGAGTTGCTGTCACTCAAGCTAGTTTAGCAGCTTACGGAACCTACGCTGTCGGTCGTGCCGCCCAAGTTTACTTAGAAAAAGGCTGCACCTGGGGCCCCCTGGGACAAGATACGGTAATTCAACAAATTCTCGCTACCATCGAGCGTAATACAATTATCGATCGCCTGCAGCAAGAGTTTAAAATTGGCACTTAAAAATTGCCCTAGTAGTTGAGTAGGGTGCGTCAGGAGAGGGTTATTTGTGATAATTGAAGAATTAGGATCTGACGCACCCTACTGCTTTTATTCTTCTACAACTGTCAAAAAAGAATGCAACTGTAGGTAAACTCCAAACCACCATGCTCATCAGTGATACCCCCTTCTTTAATCTAAAATCTAAAATCTAAGGAATGAGAATTAAATAACTTCCACAAGTTTGTGGGATGGGCGGGACGCCCATCCCACAATAACAATTAAAATTGTAAGTTATTTAATTCGCGATCCTAAAATCGTATTACCGTCTCGCGATTCTAACGCCTTCTCTAAAATGCGCGATCGTGGCAATTACTGCTATAGAAAAGTAAAATATTCTAATCAACCAAAAACAAACCCGCATTGACCAAGAAACAATAGTCGGAGCAATACCTGTGAACTGTACAAATCTGGAATTAACTTTTTTTTCAAAGCTGTCCAGGTCTTTCATCTCCGATTGTTTCGTGGGAATAACGGGAAACTGACCAGTATATACGTAATAACCGATAAAACCAGGCAATCCCACTTTTCTATTCAAAAATGAGTTAGTTAATGTTGCAGTTTGCGCTGGTAATAAATTATCCGATTCCTCTACTTTTTCCAGCCAAGAATTATATCTGATGGCTGGCGTAATCATGAAAACTAAAGGAACTATAACTATCAACAAAGCGGCACTAATTTTTCGACCATATTGAGGGTGTAGGAGCCTTGTCGCCACACCCACTCCCATACCGATAAATGCAAATATCAATATATTTAACAGTTCAATAATTTCGAGGCCTCTCAACAAATCGCCGATAATCAGAATGGTATATAATAATTTGTCTGCCAGTAGCAGAGCTGCCCACTTGATCAGAATTGAAACGCCTACAATAGTAGCTACAATCGCCACATACCCAATGCCACCTAGAACGTAGAGTAAAATCGAACCGACTTGTTTAAATGACTGCATGGAATTATTCACTCTTGTGAAAGTTTAGGAGTCTGATTGACAAAAATTTTAAAAATTTATAGCAATCTGGAGTTCCAAATTTGATTTTTAAAGTTGATTAGATCAACATCTGGAAATCAATCTAAAATCTAAAATCTACAATCGATCGACAAGTTCCCGCGCCGCCGCTTTGGTGACTTGTGCGATCCGTTCCTTCACAACATCCTCTTCGTTAGCGCAGCCCTCGAAGAGGATCGCCCTGTGGTCTGTTTCTTGTTCGCGATCGATCCCCAACCATAAAAGATACTCGATATTACCGGCCGGGCCAAGTAAAGGCGACCACGTTAAGCCGCGTTGCTGCCATCCTAAAGCTGTGGCTGCCTTCCACACTTGAAAAATCGCATCAGCTTGAGTTGCTGAGTCTCGCACTACGCCTTTTTTCCCAACTCTCTCGCGCCCTACCTCAAACTGCGGTTTTACCAGCAACACCGCTTCTCGCGGTGGTGCCAACAATTCCCACAGCGCCGGTAAAATCTTATCCAGGGAAATAAACGACACATCTACTACCGCCAAATCTGCATAAGCCCCTATTAGCAACGAATCTTGCTCCCCCCCTTGACAAGCGGGGAGTAAATCTTGCTCCCCCCCTTGACAAGGGGGGGCTGGGGGGGGTGAATCTTGCTCCCCCCCTTGACAAGGGGGGGCTGGGGGGGGTGAATTGCCGTAAAGCTCAGTAGCAGTCATGTACCGCAAATTGGTGCGTTCTTTCAAAATTACCCTCGGATCGTTACGCAAGCCCCAATCTGCTTGACCGTAGCCAACATCTACGCCATACACTAGGGCGGCGCCTGCTTGCAGCAGACAGTCGGTAAAACCGCCTGTGGAAATGCCACCGTCGAGACAAATTCTGCCTGCAACGGGAATCGCGAAAACTTCTAAAGCTTTGGCTAATTTGTCACCGCCTCTGGAAACATAGCGCGATCGCTCTTTAATCTGAATTTTTGCTGCAATGTCAACCTCAGTGCCCGGTTTGTCAACTACCTGTTGATTGATGGAGACTTTCCCAGTCCGAATCAATGCCTGAGCTTGCTGTCTGGAACTGCACAAATCTAGGCTGACCAATAAAGTGTCTAGTCGCTGTTTAGCCAAGGTTTTTAATCTGTACGGATAGGGTTAAGAACAGTACCAGATTAGCACTTACGCACAAGCCCGACTGCTAATTTTTGGCGATTATTTTGGTTTTTTGATCGTCGCGGGGCGATCGCCCCACCTCACCTTATGTGACTGAGATCGCTTTGATTGTGTAGTTTTATCACAGATATACCTTCATAAAATCACACAATAATTTTGGCTGCTAGCGGATGATTTAGATGCAGCTAAAAGCGCTACAAATACCATCAGGGCGATCGACCATGAAAACAATTAACTTTCCTATCAGAAATCCTGGCAATTGTCAAGAAAATCCCCTCGCCTTCGTCAGCGGTGACATCATCCACATTCTTTACCCCAACGGCGAAGTAGAAGCAACAACCACCGCACAAATCGATCTGCGCCAAACCAAAAATCCCCTAGACAAATGCCTCGTCTGGGGATGTGTTGACGATTTTTAGCACCCGTTTCAAACAAGAATGCAATTATAGGGAAGCTCCAAACCCTTAAATCATCAGTCATTCCCAATAATTCAAATTTTTAATCTATAATTTTTAACCTATAATTTTTAATCTGAAATCTTTAATCTAAAATTGTATAACCCATAAAAAAAGATCGCTTGGAGGCTGTGAGGCCAAAAAAAGCGATCGATCCAACTGCTGCTAACTGCCAGCCACAAGTGCAATTTGCTGCTAAAAGAACTAGCAAATTGACTTAAATATCTTGTTCGCTCAATTCGCGAATCATGTAATCAAAAGGCTGATCCAAAAAAGGCCCCACAGACAAGCCAGCAGCTTCCACCTGAGCCTTAACCATCTCCTTCATAATGCTAATCCCCATCACCGTCGGGCCAATGGGAACGCTTAGAGAATTGTAAGTTTCGCGCAAACCTTGCAGCACGCGCTCGTCGAGCACGTCGGTACTTCCAGCCACCAGGGCGTAAGTAGCATAGCGCAAGTAGTAGTCCATATCCCGCAGACAAGCCGCGTAGCGACGAGTCGTGTAGGCATTTCCACCGGGACGGATCAGTTCTGGCTGTTCAGCAAATAGCTGGATACCAGCTTGCTTGACAATTGCCGCAGCATTGCTGTTAATCGCAGCCGCCGCCTGTACCCGTGCCGTGCCCGTTGCAAAATAAGATTTCAACCGATCGATACCATCTCGGTCTAAATACCTACCAGCAACATCATAATTTTCAATCAGGCTCGTCACTGCATCGCGCATAAGTTTCTCTCCCAAAAATCTTTATCAATACTTTGCTATCTGAGACAGACCGCCTATTGTAGACTACTACAAATCGGCGTTTGATTAAGATTTGAGATAGGATTTTCACCAAGGGTAGTCTATCCGCGGCAAACTGTCGTAAAATTCAGCCGTTTGCCTTGTATCTTCATCCGACAAATAATCCACAGGGCAAGAATCTCAAACGGCCCGGCCCCACTGGGCCCCTATTTCAAACTTTTGTAGCCCTAGATACAAAATAGTGGATACTGAAGGCCTACGATCGCCCACACAGTCTGAAATCGGCCGATCGCCAAGACACAACCAATATCAGGAGTAAGTCATGTTCCAGACACCCCAAGAAGCCTTAAACTACATACAAGAAAATAAGATCCAGATCGTTGACCTCAAATTCATCGATATGCCGGGGATCTGGCAGCACCTTTCCCTGTACCACGACCAAATCGACGAAACCGCATTCACAGACGGCGTACCCTTCGACGGTTCCAGCATTAGGGGCTGGAAAGCCATCAACGAATCAGACATGACGATGGTCATCGATCCGACCACCGCTTGGATGGACCCGTTCATGGCAGAACCGACCATCAGCTTCATTTGCAGCATCAAAGAACCTCGCACCGGCGAACCGTACAGTCGCTGTCCCCGCACCATTGCCCAAAAAGCCATAGACTACTTGCTTTCCACCGGTCTCGGCGATACAGCATTCTTTGGCCCGGAAGCAGAATTCTTTATTTTTGACGACGTTCGCTTCGACCAAACCCAAAATTCCGGCTACTATTACGTAGATTCGATCGAAGGTCGTTGGAATTCCGGCAAAGAAGAAGCAGGCGGCAACCTCGGCTATAAACCGCGTTACAAAGAAGGTTATTTCCCAGTAGCACCAACCGACACCTCTCAAGACATGAGAACGGAAATGCTGCTGACAATGGCAAAATGTGGCGTACCCATCGAAAAACACCACCACGAAGTCGCCACCGGCGGTCAATGCGAACTCGGTTTCCGCTTTGCAACTTTAGTACAAGCAGCCGACTACTTGCTAACTTACAAATACGTCATCAAAAACGTCGGCAAAAAATACGGCAAAACCATCACCTTCATGCCCAAACCGCTGTTTAACGACAACGGTTCCGGGATGCACGTTCACCAGTCGATTTGGAAAGACGGTCAGCCTCTATTTGCAGGCGATCAATATGCTGGTTTCAGTCAAATGGGACTGCATTACATCGGCGGCATTCTCAAGCACGCACCGGCACTTTTGGCAATCACCAACCCCACGACCAATTCCTACAAGCGTTTAGTTCCGGGCTTTGAAGCGCCTGTAAACTTAGCTTACTCTCAAGGAAATCGATCGGCATCAGTGCGGATTCCGTTGTCGGGAACCAACCCCAAAGCCAAGCGGTTAGAATTCCGCTGTCCCGATGCTACATCCAACCCGTATTTAGCATTTGCAGCCATGCTGTGCGCCGGCATTGACGGCATCAAGAATCAAATCGATCCCGGCGAACCTTTGGACGTGGATATCTACGACCTTTCCCCTGAAGAATTGAGCAAGATTCCTTCAACTCCCGGTTCCTTGGAAGGCGCTTTAGAAGCTTTAGAAAAAGACCACAGTTTCTTAACTGAAACCGGCGTATTTACCGAAGACTTCATCCAAACCTGGATTTCCTACAAACTCGACAATGAAGTCAACCCGATGCGGCTGCGTCCTCACCCCTACGAGTTTGCTTTGTATTACGACTGTTAGAAAATTAATAATTGAAAATTAAAAGTTAAAAATGGTAATTATACCATTTTTAACCTGTGATTTTTAATTAATAAGAACGCCGCCCTTAAAAGCGGCGTTTTTTTTAAATTTAGAACTTCTGGATCAGCGCCCAGACTCTCCCGTTACCCGACACTATCTGGGCAACGCTGTTAGTAGTAGGGCCCATTGTAGCCTCAGAGACATCCTCTACAGCCCATTTATTTGCTTTCTCATCAACAATAAACAAATCCTCAGCGGTAGTGCCTTCCTGAACCCGATATATCTTATTCAGAATAAAACGCCGCCGCGCTTCAGCTTTTGGTATGCCAACCACATCATCTGGATCGACAGAGATAGCACTGCCTTCTTTTAATGTACCTTTCGAGTTGCTTAAATTGCGATCGTCCCTTTGAGCAACCCGCACGCCGTGAATCTGCAAACCAGGCTCATTCTCAGAGATATTCCAGACAGCAGCTAGGGCCCCACTTTTTCCCAAACCGAGAACCGCTGCACTAATAGTCAAAATTAGCAAAAACTTGAAATAATTCACTGTATTTATGCTCCTTTGTTTGTGAGATTATGCACTCATTCTAAATTAGCAATTAGCAATTACCAATGACCCAATGATGTCCGATATTTTTGTGATGATCCGCAATCAGAGTAACGTCGCCATGACTTCAGTTGACGGCATTGCGTTTGTCACTTTACTGACTCAAGAAGGACGAGTGGTGGCCGAGGAGACAGTTGACCTGTTTGAGGCAGATGTGAATTTTGATAACCTGAAGCAGGGAAAATATACTGTAGTTGTAAGGCACGAAGGCGTTGAACCTCGATCGGCAACCTGTAGTGTTACAATCACCGATGAAGATAAAGTAATCATGCTGACATTTGTTTACTTGGAACTAGAACGGGTGCTGCTGGGCATTCAAACTTCAACAGAAGAAAGACTATGACTGTGAAAGTTACTCCGCCAAATTCAATTAAAATGTTTCGCTATCGAGTACATTTCTTGGCAAAAGACCTCTGGAGGGAAAAAAACCCGGTTTGTCGGATGAATCTGGCTTTACAGTTAGCCGATGTGGCGACAACTCTGGCTAGATTAGAAGTAGAAGAGGCGCGAAAATTTCAACAAGAGTCTGCTAGTGTTGAGGCTTCAGACTCGACGGAACCTGACAATTTTTGAGTGTATGAGGTTGCTTTGTGTGATCCGCGCAACCCTTGCGTGATAGGAGTTTAAAAAAATAACGTAACTGTAGAAAAGCTCCAAACCCTGATAGTCATCAGTCATTTTTAATCTAAAATCTACAATCTAAAATCTAAAATGGTATGACTCGCAACTCAAAACTATTGTCATTGGTTGAGCTAGTAAAAAAATTGTCTGTATAAAATTGAATCTCCGTGCTAAACAATAACTTTCTGCCTTGGGAGTGAATTAGGAAGCCGAAAAACTGCGTTACACTTATATAGGTATCTTTACAAAACAACATAAAAGCATGACTGTTGCCTATCCCCGCAAGCTTCGCAACGCAATGGGAGCGCGCGAAATTTTAGCTAATGTAGTGCGCGATCGCGAAATTCACCTGATCACCCTCAACCGCTACCGCTACAGCGAACAGCGCAGTTGCAAAGACCTCACCGACGTGATCGAACGGCTAGACGGGGAACCGGCCGAACTCGTACGCGACCTCTCCCGGCACATTTCCGACGAAGCGCGACACGCTATGTGGCTCACCGACTTGCTGGTAGACCTCGGCCAAAATGTGGGAACGCCGCCGGGAGTCTCCTACATTGACGAATTTGAAAGGTTGTATGACAGCGAACAACAAGACCCCACCACAAACCGCGAAGACTTTGTAATTTCTTCCCTGGCCGCGATTAACGTCACCGAAAAGCGGGGCTGCGAATACTTCTCAGCGCACATCCACGCCCTCAAACAGGCTCCCCAAACCGCAGAAAACGTCAAAATCCGCGAAACAATCGAAAAGATTTTTCCCGAAGAAGCTGGTCACGTCCGCTGGGGCAACCGCTGGCTCGGCTCCATAGCTGCCAAAAGCCCGGAACACCGCCAGAAGGTGGAACAGGCCAAGCGCAAGTATGTGGCGATCGAACAAGCAGCTTTTGAATCGGGAATGGATATCATGCTGGGGGCAGAACTCCGCCGCGTCACCCGCCTCGTGGATATTGCCAACACCATGCCGATGTGGGAACGCCCGCAATACCTGATGGAACGCTTACCCAGAACCCTGCTGGCCCCGGATCTGCAAATGACTAGAGTCGATGTAGCTCAGCGCGCCTGGAACCGCGACCCGCAGGCATTTATGGAGAAATTGGTACCCATGTTCCTCAACGGCTTGAATACCATTGAGAAGAAGCCGGCGGCGACTAAGCCCAAGGCTTAAAAACGATCGCGAACCTGGTTGAAACCGCTTTGCAAGTCCAACTTGCGTCTGGCTCCGCAAACAAGCGAGATTAACTGGTTCCCAGGCCTAGCCTCGGAACCAGTTATTTAAAGTCATAATTTTAAGCTTTAGCAAGTAAACTGATTATTGGAATAGTTTTCCATCTAAATATAATCGTCAGGAACCTCAGCCTAAAGGCATGAGGCTTGAAGGAGAAATCTAACAAGCCGTTCTGACGGGCCTAAGTCTTAACTGACTACGTTTTTTGAGTCACGACACCGGGAGAATGCGTAGCTAGTTCCTTGCTCTGTCGCTGAAGGTTAAACAGTTCTCAGGTAACAGGGACAGTGCTTTCAGCCTAACAAGCTCTCAAAACATTGGCGAAGCTAACTTTACTCCGAAAGGAGATTGAGGCAACCATACCTCATCGGAGGGGCAACCATACCCCTCCACCCCGCTGCATGTTTTAACTCAATGTAAAGCCGTCCTAAAAGGACGGGGTTTCAAACCCATATTTCTGATGACTACCAGCGAGCCGAACATACAAACAGCTTCCGCAGAAAGCCTATCGAGGGAAAGCGCGATCGCCTCCGAGCAGGTCGAAAAAGCCACAGCCGTCACCTATGCAGAAGAAATTGAAACTGTCATCGCCAGCATGGCTGTAGACCAAAAAGTGATGGTCGGTCAAAGTGAAGCTGGCGGACATCTTTGGAAGTTTAAGTACGGCAGTGTTGAAGTGTTCGTGCAACTCACCGGCGAAACCGAAGATGATACTTTGACTGTTTGGGCTTTTGTACTGCAGTTGCCTGCGAAGAATGAAGCTCAATTAATGCGGAAACTTCTAGAAATGAATTGGCTGTCTACTTTGGAATCTCATTTTGCCATTGTTGACAATCAAGTTGCGGTAATATCGACTCGGACGATCGCCGAAATCTCGACCGGAGAAATTTCTCGTGCTATCACTATTGTCGCCACTATCGCCGATGACAACGACGATATTCTGCAAGCAGAATTCGGTCAGTAGTGATTAGTTAACAGTTAACAGTCAACAACTAATACTTAAAAGTTAAAAGTTAACAGTTAACAGTTAACAGTTAACTAATATGCAGGCCCTGCGATCCAAGCAATAGTGATTCCCAGCCCCAAACCGACAAGCACTTGAAAAGGAGTGTGTCCCAGCAACTCTTTCAGGCGAGCCTCATTAAGGTTGTGATCTTCCTCAAAAAACTCGTCAATAATTTGGTTGAGGATGCGAGCTTGCTTGCCTGCTGCTTGGCGGACGCCTGCTGCGTCGTACATGACAATAATTGCAAAGATCGCAGCGATCGCAAAGTCCGGACTTTCCCATCCCATCGTTTGTCCGACTTCAGCAGCCAAAGCGCCCACAAAAGACGAGTGAGCGCTGGGCATTCCCCCCGTTGTTACCAAATACTGAAGATTAAACTTGCGATTTTTGACCAACTCGATCGGCAACTTCATGATCTGAGCCGCCAGACAAGCGATCAAAGCAACCACGAGTACATGATTGTTTAAAATGCCGCTGCAAATTTCCTGCATAGTGTTTAGTATTTCTAGTTACTGCGGCTGGTAATATAATCGGCGATCGCCAGCAGCGGTAGAGCTTTGCTCCCAAACACTGCCAATTGAGCCTTAGCATCAGCAACAAGCTGCGAAGCTTGGCGCCGAGACTCCTCAATTCCCCACAAACTCGGATAAGTGACTTTCCCTGCTTGAACATCTTTGCCAGCAGTTTTGCCCAGTTCTTCTTGGGTAGCAGTAATATCCAGAATGTCGTCAATGATCTGGAAAGCCAACCCAATATTTTGAGCGAAACGAGACAGCCGCTGCAAATCCGCAGCCGAAGCCCCAGCCAGAATTGCCCCACAAACTACGCAGGCCTCTAACAGCGCGCCTGTTTTGTGAGCATGAATGTAATTCAAAGTTTCCAGAGAAACATCTGTCTTTCCTTCCGATTCCAAATCAACCACTTGACCACCTACGAGTCCAGCAGCACCCGATGCCCGCGCTAAATGGGCGATCGTCTGCAACACCTGCTGGGGGGGTACGTTCTGAGTTTTAGTGGCGATAAATTCAAAAGCATAGGTCAGCAAACCATCGCCAGCCAAAATGGCGATATCCTCGCCGTAGACTTTGTGGTTCGTCAGTTTGCCGCGCCGGTAGTCGTCATTGTCCATTGCCGGCAAATCGTCGTGAATCAGCGACATCGTGTGGATCATTTCCAAAGCGCAAGCTGTCGGAATTGCCATAGATGTAGTGCCGCCGGCCAGTTCGCAGCTAGCGAGACACAGGATCGGACGCAGGCGCTTGCCCCCCGCTAGCAGCGAGTAGCGCATTGCTTCGTAGATTTTCTCTGGGTAGATGACCGGCAGTGCACTGTCGAGAGCTACCTCGATCGCCTCTTTTCGCTTGACTAGATAAGTAGATAAATCGAAAGAGGATTCCGGTTGGGACGAACCCATTTCTGTTGCCAATACCATCCCTTGCTCTCTTGTACTTAATATTTATATGGGATATTGTGAGCCGTTCAGGTCGCATCGTGCCGACTTTTACGGCAGTAGTTGCTCGAACTCCGAGCATCAATTAATCATTCTACGGGTGTTGTTGCACAGAAAATCTTTGAGTTTTGATAAGTTTGTCAAATTGCCAGTCAATCTAAAATTTACAATCTCAAATCTCAAATCCGCTGATTTGTCTGGCGACTTCCAAAAACCGCTGCACCGCCGCCGTTGGATCGCTGCGCCAAATTAGAGCGATCGCCACAATGCAGGTTGATTCTGGTAACGCTTTGTAAACAACCCCGCTGCGCTGGAAATTTTGCATCGACGCCGGGACGATCGCCACTCCCATCTCGGCGGCTACCAGACTTACAATGGTTTGCATTTGAATTGCTTCTTGAGCTGCGATCGGGCTAAAACCTGCTTGTTGACAAAGACTGACGATCGCATCGTACAATCCCGGAGCCTGGGAACGCGGAAATAAAATGAACGGTTCCGTGGAAAGTTCGCGTAATTCAAGATGCGTGCGATCGGCCGCCGGATGCGTTTCTGGCAATGCCACAATCAGCGATTCTCGAAAAACGATTTCAGAATTTATCCCGTCTTCCTCAACCGGAGGACGCACGAAGCCGATATCAATTTGCCCGAACCGGAGGCGCTGCAATTGTTCATTTGTCGTCAGTTCGTGCAGTTCGAGCTTGACGGCGGGATACCGAGTGCGAAAGGCCTGCAAAATCGCTGGAACCACGTTGTGTGCTGCAGAACTCACAAAGCCGATCGTCAGTTGGCCGAGTTCGCCCCGACTGGTTTGTCGGCCCAGTTGAATTGCTCGATCGACTTGCTGCAAAATTTTCCCGGCTTCCTCGAAAAAAACCTGTCCCGCAGCCGTTAAATGCACCGTCCGCTTGGTGCGGCGAAACAGTTGAAACCCCAACTCTGCCTCTAAATGCTGGATTTGTTGACTCAGCGGAGGTTGGGCAATATGCAGTTTTTCGGCTGCGCGAGTGAAATTCAGTTCCTCTGCAACTGCAATGAAATAACGCAAATGCCGAAGTTCCATAAGTCCCCATCATTTATATTTTAAAAGTATAAGTGGTTAGTTAAACATATATTGGACATTGATGATGATATTTCATACAGTGATTAATAGGCGAATTTGAGAATTAAACAATGGCTAATTTGGATATCAAAATTAGAGAAGCAGAGCTGGCAGATTTGGAATTAATCGTGGATTTTATTTCGCAGAAAAGCGAGTTTGATGGAGCTAAAAATTTCTTAGCAGCAACAGCAGATAAATTGCAGCAAACGTTGTTTTGCCAACCTCCGCTAGTGCGGGTTTTGTTGGCGGAAGTTGGGGGAAAAGCGGTAGGATTTGCTCTTTTTTATTCCTCCTATTCAAGTTTATTGACCCAGCCGTGTCTTTGGCTTGATGATTTATTTGTGCAAGCTCCTATGCGCGGTATGGGAGTCGGTACAGCGCTGTTAAAGTATTTAGCACAAATTGCTGAGTCCACAAATTGCGGGCGGATTGAGTGGACTGTTAATACTGCAAATGCACCGGGAATTGCTTTTTATGAAAAGCAGGGAGCGCGGATTTTGGAAAATATTAGGGTTTGCCGCATCGAGGGACGTGCGATAGCCCAACTCGCTAACAAATAAGTTGGTTGGTTTTGTGAATAAGGATTTTTTTTTACCGCAGAGTACACAGAGAACACAGAGAGAGATGAAAGGTTTAGAGTAGTTATGATGACACAAGATTCTTGGAATACAAATCTCTACGAACAACAGCACGCTTTTGTTTGGCAATACGGCGAATCGCTTTTGAAATTACTGGCTCCGAAGGTTGGTGAACGTATTTTAGATTTAGGTTGCGGTACGGGACAGTTAACTGAAAAGATTGCTGAAAGTGGGGCTTTTGTGTATGGGATTGATTCATCTTTGTCGATGATTTCTACGGCAAATGTTAACTATCCTCACATTAACTTTTCTGTCGCAGATGCGAGGAGTTTTCAAGTAGAAGAGCCGTTAGATGCTGTGTTTTCTAATGCGGTTTTACACTGGATTAAACAGCCGGATGCTGCGATCGATTGTGTGGAAAAAGCGCTGAAGCGGGGAGGGCGTTTTGTGGCTGAGTTTGGCGGTAAGGGGAACGTGGGGGCGATCGTCCGGGCACTTTTGAGTGTTTTGTCAGAAATTGGCCCGCTTGAGCCTGAAGCGCTTAATCCTTGGTATTTTCCGAGTATTGGCGAGTATGCTGGGCTTTTGGAAAAGCAGGGATTTGATGTGGGTTATGCGGTTTTGTTCGATCGCCCGACTCCCCTAGAAGGTGGCAGCGCGGGTATGGTAAATTGGATTGAGATGTTTGCTGGCGGGTTTTTGTCGGGGTTGTCTGATGATGTGCGATCGCAGGTAATTAACGCAGTTGAAGAGCGTTTGCGATCGGCGTTGTACCGCGATGGTAATTGGATTGCAGATTATCGCCGAATTCGCGTTGTTGCTATCAAGCCGTAGGGTGCGTCGCGATCGCAAATATTCAAATTCGAGAACATCGTCAGGTGCGTCGCTTCTTCAAAACTCGATTTTTCACGCGATTTTTCTGCAAGCGACGCACCCTACGTTAATTGTTTTGTATGGTGCGTCGCTTCTTCAAAACTCGATTTTTTACGGAAATTTTCTGCAAGCGACGCACCCTACGTTAAGTGTATTTGTAATGATGACTAATGACTACTTGATGCTGTAACTCGAAACGGTATTTTCCAAAAGCATAGCAACAGTCATCGGCCCGATTCCTCCCGGCACCGGTGTGATAAATTCGGCTACTGTTTTAACCGCATTAAAATCAACATCTCCGGCTAAACGACTCGTACCGTCTGGATTGACGACGCGGTTGATACCGACATCAATTACTACTGATCCAGGTTTAACCATGTTAGCTGTAATCATTTCTGTGCGGCCGACTGCGGCTATTAAAATATCGGCTTGATTGGTAATCGATTCTAGGTTTTGCGATCGCGAATGAGCTACAGTAACAGTACAATCGGCTTCTAATAGCATCAGTGCCATCGGTTTACCCACCAAAATACTCCGTCCCAAAACAACGGCATTTTTTCCTTTCAAATCAATCTGGTATTCCTGCAATAACCGCATCACTCCGGCGGGAGTACAACTCCGCAAACCTTGCTCCCCGCGCACGAGACGGCCTAAATTTACAGGGTGAAGTCCGTCAGCATCTTTATCGGGGGCAATTTGATACAGCAGCGCAATTGCATCTAAGTGTTCTGGTAGCGGTAATTGAACTAAAATGCCGTCTACTCGATCGTCCTCGTTGAGTGCACGAATTGCAAGTTCTAGTTCGGCTTGAGTAGCGTTGGCTGGGTAATGCTGGCCGAAGGAAGCTATCCCAACTTTAGCGCAGGCTCGCTCTTTATTGCGAACATAGGCTGCGCTAGCTGGGTTGTCCCCTACCATCAGCACCGCAAGTCCCGGAGGACGACCCTTTTTGGGTTGTAGGGCGCGGACTCGATCGCTCAGCTCGCTTTGAATCTTTGTCGCTAAAGCTTTGCCATCTAGTATTTGAGCAGTTTTGGCATCCATTGTAGACTCTGGGTTAGGGGCTGATGATTTTAGATTTTAGCTTAATCCCCGCCAAGGACTACACTAGAGAAATTTCTTACTTGCGATCGATTCTGGGGATTCTGTTAAAGTAAGTCGTATCTCACATCTCAAATCAGTTGACAATGACTACTGCAATTAAGCAAGTTTGGGTTCAAAGATTCTGTACCAGCTCTTTGTCGCTAATCCTCGCCAGCGGTTTTTTCAGTTGCGGCAATTTACCCATGTCTCAACTTAATCTTGGTTTTAATGTTGCTAGCATTGGCGACATTCAACAAAAGCGACAAGTCGATGGTGAAGTTTATCTCCGGGGAAAGGTGGAAAATCGCGCTCCGTTTGTGGGGACTGCGGCTTATCAACTTGAGGATGGTACTGGCAGTATTTGGATTTTAACCAAGCAAGAGTTGCCCCAGCTTGGCGATGAAGTATTGCTGAAGGGAGAAGTCCGCTACAAGAGTATTACTCTGAAGGATTTGGCCGGAAAAGATTTAGGTGAAGTTTATGTTGAGGAAATGGAACAATTAAAGCGCACTCCAGCGGCAACTCAATAAAAATAGGAAGATGCTATAGCCTTTCTCAGTAACATGAGGTGGTCATAGGGAGCCGTGGGCCTAGGGTTCGCCCCCATATTTCACCACGCTTGAGAACCGCTATAATTTATTTCATTAAGTGATTCTATTTCATAAAAATCAAAGGTTTATAGTTGCGCTTGGGCGATTTGGATCTGTTTATTTATCCTCAAAGTTCATTAACCATAATATTATGGTCGGGGCGGGTTTACCTAGATTTTTGGTGGGTTTTACAGATGTTGGTGAACCCGCCCCTACAGCAATTTATTCCTTCTTCCTTCTTCCTTCTTTCTGCTTTTTAACAAATGAATAAAATTCACGTTGCGATCGCGATTTTGTACCAAGACGGCAAGTTTCTCTGTCAGTTGCGAGACGATATTCCTCATATCAGGTATCCCGGACATTGGGCTTTGTTTGGCGGACACTTGGAACCGGGGGAAACGCCGGAAGTTGCTGTAGTGCGGGAATTATCAGAGGAAATTGGCTATGCTCCTGCAAGTGTTTCTTTTTTCTGTTGTGATGTCGAAAAAGATGTTGTTCGCCACGTTTTTTATGCACAACTTAGTGCGGATGTCAAGGATTTAGTTTTGCTTGAGGGTTGGGATATGAAGTTGTTGACACCCCAGCAGATTCGGGCCGGCAAATGCTTTTCTGAGCAGTCAGGAGATGTGCGACCTTTTGGGATTGCTCACCAACGTATTTTATTGAATTTTATTGACTCGATTTGAGAAAATTGGCACTCACCCCACATTGCAGGGGTTTGAGGAGGGAGATATTCGTAAGGTGCGCCCAGGCGTCCACCTTACATTGCAGGCAGAGCTGTTTCATCCTCTTGTAGGGGCTGCCCCCCGTGGCTGCCCCAATCTCTGAAACACGAGCAAATCGTGGATGGGGAGGGTAGGCACGGGGAGTAGGGGTAGCACTACAAGAGTCAAAATCATCGTTTTCTGTAGGGGCAATCCGACCCCTACTCCCCGTGGCTGCCCCGAAACAGCCCTGACATTGCAGGGGGTTTAAAAGTTAAGAGCGAGCCGCAATCATTCCGGTTTGGCGCGCGTAGTCAAACAACCCTCCGGCATCTATTACTGGCCCTACTTCTCCTAACGGCTTGAGCGAGAAAGTTCGATCGAGAGTGTGGTTGACAATTACCTCTGCTGTAAAGTCGATCGTCACTTCTTGGCCCGTTACAAACAAGTCGCAAAGCCGCTCGACTGATTCGATCGGGTACAATTCGCCAGTAGCCGAGCAATTGCGAAAGAAAATGCGCGCGTAAGACAAAGCTACCACCGCTGTGACACCTGCAGCCCCCAGAGCGATCGGAGCGTGCTCCCGCGAAGAACCGCAGCCAAAATTTTCGCCCGCTATGATAATCGGATACTGGGTTTTCTGTTCGCCGGATTCGATAAACTTACCGTAGCGATCGGGCAACCCAATCATCGCGTAACTGCCTAGTTTCTCGTACTCATCCGGCTTCGAGGGAACCAGGGTCAGGTATTCGGCAGGGATAATTTGATCTGTATCGATGTTGTCGTCTACAACAAAAATTTGACCGCTAATTACTTTACCCATAGTTTATTTCCTGTTAGCCTCGCTCGATGCTGTGGTGATAATTTTAAGTGGATCGGTATGCAAGATTTGCATCTGTTCATTTTAACCTGGCAGTGTCAGTGATAACCTGTATGAATAAAAATTAGATCCGAGACTTTGGGTTAACAATTAACAGTTGCTAAGCGTCAACATAGTTTTATGGCAAATCCAATAGATGACATTGCTCGACAAGCTCGCGAGGGTTCGGTTGCATCGATTATTCAAATCCTTAATGACGAACTGGCACAGGTAGGGGTCAGGGCCCGAGCTGTGTTTGCAGACGGGGTGTTGCAACTGCTGTGCGAAGCTGCAACGCCCCAATTGCTCGAAGAGTCTAGTTTGGTCGATCGAGTCCGAGCAATTTTGGAACGCATTTCGCCCCACAATATTCGCCGAGTCAACATCAACAGCCGGCTTGTCCGAGAACACCAACTGCTGTGGCTGGAAGAAATTAGCCGCGATCCCGAAAATCAACTGTTGTGGTCTCAAGAAATTAAACTCCGAAAGCCGAATTTGTTCAAGCGTTTAGCCACAGCCCATCACGAACGACAAGCTGTGGGAGGCAAGCGGGCTTTGCCAAGAATGGCTATACCTCGATCGATGCAGCAACCGCAACAATTTCAGCGCGGTATCGTCGGCGGCATCAGCTTGAGCGTGCTGTTGCTCGCTGCAGCGGCCGCCATCTACAAAGGACTTAATTCCCAAGTGCCAAACACTAAACAAGCCAGCACCCAAGCAGTTGCCAGTGCTCCTCCCTCGGAGGCAAAACCTGCTGTGAAAATTTCTAAGGAGACTGTTAATTCTGCTGGTGACTCTTTTGCACAAGCAGTGCGAGTAGCCGAACAAGCAGCCACCGAGGGCAAAACCGCTCAATCTCGCGAGGATTGGTTAGTCGTAGCTGCTAAGTGGCAGCAAGCTTCCGATTTGATGGCAGCCGTGCCTTCCAAACATCCCCGCTACACCACAGCTCAGAACCGGACGGCACTTTATCGCCAAAATAGCGATAAAGCCCAACAGGAAGCACAAAATAAATAAATTTAACAAGAGAGTTCGCCGCGCTGCTCTAGGTGTTGTGAAAAATGAGTTTTTGAGTCAAAACTCGGAAACTCTCAGCCGGCGTTATGAGTGATAATTTGGGGATTTTGAATTTTTGCGATCGGCGTTACTAGATCGGCGGATTTGTATCACAATAAAAATTTGCTAGTATCACAAACTTAAATAGGAAACATCACACAGTGAGAAGATGGGTGTCACTAAGCGGTCTCTAGAAAAGATTCATACTACTAATAACCGTCAATCGATTTTAGATTTTAGATTTTAGATTTTAGAGGCGACCCCACAGATCAATTCGGGGGCAAGTTTCATCGGATACAGGTTTTTGATTTTTGGACGGATGAATCACGTGGCGGGTATCCTGGATGCGAGGGGGTCAAAATTAGGGGAATGGGATTGATAATCATCCGGTCAAGGATGGCAAAGTTCATCCCGTACAGATCCAAGCGTAGAAAACAGGAAAATAGAACTCGGTCATATCTGGGTATATTTTTACATATCGAGTCACCCGCCGATCGGCTCCACAAACACAGAAAGCAGACTCATAATGGTTAAGCCGACAGTTATGGAGAGGTTCTATATTTGTTGCAGCGGTAGTCGGCTTAAACATCTTAGAATAAAGGCTTGGTTGCCATGATCGATCGCCAGAGAAATCAAGACTTTACTTTGATCGACAGATCGCCGTCAGAGTCTTGCACATTGCATTTACCGCAAATCGCAGAATCAGTCTCAGTCCCAAAATTTCTGGATCGTCTTATGCAGTACCAGGTCGATCCTGCCCTTCTCGGGCGACAAATTTGCCAAATTCTCGCCACCAGCTTTGATCGAGAACTCCTGCTGCTGCAAATAGCCAATACTTTGGGGGCTGCATGGCGGGCAGATTTCTGTTTGGTTACTGCTGTGGTTGACCAGAAAGTAGTACATCCGAACGCTTACTGGCAAAATTGGAGCAATCTCCCTTATGTTGCGGATGTTGCCGATTCGACTCAAACACCGGAACACCCCCAAACTACAGGATTAAAACCGCCTAGCATATCACTCGAACATCCCGCTTGGGCAAACGTCCTAGCAAACGGAGAGATAGTGGTGATATCCGACTATCTTGATATTCCGGCAGCTTCATCGCCCAATTCCCCTGCGACTCCGCTGCCTTTTCGGGCAATTTTGGCAGGGCCTGCGCGATTTGGAGGGACTGTAAATGGCATGATAATTGTTGGTAAGTCGCAACCTTACGAGTGGTCGGTAGCCGATCAGCAGCGCCTGGAAGCAGCATCAGATGCGATCGGCAGCGCGATTTCTCACATTCAAAAAACTCAAGAAATTGCCAGCTTAAACGAACAGTTACAGCGACAAGCTAAATACAAAAATCTACTCAGGTTAGTTGCTGTCTCGCTCGGCACCAATTCAGAAGTCGATCGAATATTGCAGCAAGTTATTCAAAATACCGTCGATACCATGGAAGTAGATAGAGGCCAAATCCTCCTATTGAAATATACAGATCCTCTATTTACAACTCGCTCCCCCAATCAAACTCCCAAAGCGAAAGTCGAATTAGTTTGCGAATCGGTTGTAAAAAAAGATCCAAATAAACAGGCAATAACACAAAGCGCAGTCGAAAAAAAAAGCTCAACATCCAGAAGAAAAAACAAGGATAAAACTGCTAAGTCCCCATCCAAAATCCCCAACTCAAAACCAAATAACTATCCAGGTTTTTGGCTGTCAGAATCTAATTTGTGCCACCAAGCATTCCACAGTGCGCCCCGACCCCTAGCCCTCGCTGATGCAGGCGAATTAATCGCCAAAGAACAAGAAGTAGCCACAGAAATTTTGAAACTCCAAGGCATTCGCGGCTTGCTGCTGGTTCCCATCACGGGCGGTAGCTGCCACGAAACAGTTTTGGGTTTCTTGGTTTTGCAGCACTCGAAGCCGCGCACTTGGAACCCGGAAGAACTAGAAGTTCTCGAATCAGTCAGCGCTCAAGCGAGCAAGATGATGATCCAAACTCAAACGCTTAAGGAATTGCAAACCGTAGTCTTAGACAGAAACGCTCAGTTGCAGCAAAGTCTCGACGTGCAGGGGAAACTGTACGAACAATCTGCCAATCAGCTAGAGCAAATGCGGAAATTGAAGGTGGTTAAAGACGAGTTTCTCAGCACTCTGAGTCACGAGTTGCGTACCCCTTTAACAATCATGAAGCTGGCGATTCTGATGCTCAAACAAGCTGAACAGCCGTCAGCGAATCGGACTAAGTATCTCGACATTCTAGAACAGCAGTGTTCTAAGGAAACTGCTCTGGTTAACGATTTGCTGGCCCTCAAGCAGTTTGAGCCTCAGCAAGTCCCAATTTCTCTAATCAAAATCGATCTCAACCGTTTATTTCAAGATTTAGTTAGGGATTTTGAAAAACAGTGGGCGGATAAGCAATTGACTCTTAAGGTGGATTTGCCCAAATTGACCCCTTGCTGGGAAACTGACCCGGACATTCTCAATCGGGTACTGCTGGAACTGCTGACGAATGCTGGAAAATACTCTGCTTCTGGAACGGCGGTAGTTTTGGAAGTGTCTGAGGCAGTCGGTTATATTGTCCTGAGCCTTTCTAATTTCGGGCGTGGCATTTCTGCGGCTGATTTGCCCCACATCTTTGAGAAGTTCCGCCGTGGCACTGGCATTACTGACCAAGCTATCGCCGGTACGGGTTTGGGGCTGGCTCTGGTAAAGTGTTTAGTGCAGCACTTGAATGGTACTATTGATGTATCTAGCTGTCCGGCAGAAAGTTTAGAAGCTGACAATTTGTGGCGCACATCTTTTACTCTGACTCTGCCGCTATTTGCAGCGGAACTCTGTAATGTAGAAGAATAGTTCGGTTGAGAAGCTGCTCTTAATTGGCCGCGAACAGGCGAAACGACAAGACTTGCCAGAAGAGGGAGATTTGGAAATGTTGTAAACACTACCAAGTCCTCTGTTTTGAATTGTTTGTTTGGTTGCTGTCTAAATTGCCGGTTCTCGATTGCTGATTTTACCCAGGACTGATATTATGTCTGGTTATTGGGCAGTAATTAGCGCGTGTTTTTAGTGAGTACGACTGTCCTCTATTTATTAATTAATCAGGACTGGCATTACTTACTATGAACTTAATTATAATTGTATAGCCGGAGATGATACAGCACTTTCCAGGTAAGTAAAGTACAGAGAAACCGGGTTTCTTGAATAAAACCGGTTTCTGGCGAGAAATCCAGAAGAAACCCGGTTTCTGGGGTGTACTTTATAAACCTGGAATCCGCTGTATTACGCAGTATAGACCAAAGAAACTGAGTTTTTTAACTGTTTCAAAGGCCTGCAACCCGTCTTTTCGTACAAGCCGGTTTCTGCGTCCTGGATTGTCCCTAAAAATTGTCACGGTGCATGGAATTCGATCGCCAATATTATGCTCACAAAAGCTGCACCTAAAACCCTGCGTTGGCAACGTTCTAAATATTCGCCACTGGCACGGCAAATAGACATTTTTGCAGCGGCGGGAAAGTTTATGTTTTTTTTGTGGTGGGACGCACTGCTGCAAAATAATTCGCCTCAAACTAGAAGAATTCGCGCTCATTGGTTGGTCAATACTTTGCTGAATTTAGGCCCGACTTTTATTAAAATCGGGCAGTCTCTCTCGACTCGCGCAGATTTGCTGCCGCTTGAGTATGTCAAGGAACTCGAACAGTTGCAAGATCGGGTTCCTCAGTTTAGTTCCGAAGAGGCGATCGCTCTTGTAGAATCAGAGTTAGGCAAGGATATTTATGCTTTGTACCGCGATTTTGACCCGTCGCCACTGGCTGCTGCGAGTCTGGGACAGGTACACAAAGCAAGGCTGCACACCGGGGAAGATGTGATTGTAAAGGTGCAGCGTCCCGGTTTGGAAAGTTTATTTGATTTGGATGTCAAGGCGGTGCGCCAAGTGATGCGTTTTTGCGATCGCTATTTGCCTGGGACGCGCAAGTACGACCTAGAATCTATTTATCACGAGTTTTTTAAGATTTTATATCAAGAAATTGACTACCTGCAAGAAGGTAAAAATTCCGATCGCTTTAGCCAAAATTTTCGAGAATATCCTCAGATTATTGTCCCCAAAGTCTACTGGCAATACACTACTAAAAAAGTGCTAACTCTAGAATACGCACCAGGGATTAAGGTGGACGACCGCATTAGTTTAGAGGCGATTGGAGTCGATATTGTGAAGCTCAATCAACTTGGAATTTGCTGTTATTTGAAACAGTTGTTAATTGACGGTTTTTTTCAAGCTGACCCCCATCCGGGAAATTTGGCGGTGACAGAAGATGGTAGCTTGATTTTTTACGATTTTGGGATGATGGCGGAGGTGAAGTCTCTGGCTAAAGACCAAATGGTCAAAACGTTTTTTGCTGTGATGAGAAAGGATACTGACGAGGTACTCAATACTTTAATTACGATCGGCTTAGTTGAGCGGATGCCGGATATGATGCCGGTACGCAGGTTGATTGCTTTTCTGTTGGATAAGTTTATTGATAAGCCGATCGACTTTCAAGCTTTTAATGAAATTAAGAACGAACTTTACATCATGTTTGAGCAGCAACCGTTTCGCTTGCCTGCAGAAATGATGTTTATTGTCAAGTCCGTGACGACTCTCGACGGCATTGCTAGAACTCTCGACCCTGACTACAATTTCCTAGCATCCGCTCAGCCTTTTGTCAAGAGTATTGCGGTGAGCAAGGGGCGGGGAAATGCGATCGGAGAATTGGCAAGGCAAGCGCGAAGTTTTATTACATATAAGTTACGACAGCCGAGCAAATCGCAAGTTTATCTCAACCGTTTGGAGCAGCGAATTGAAGAGGGCGAACTGCAAATTAGAGTGCGAAATCTAGAGAGCGAAAGAGCCTTGAAACGCATTAATTTAGCCCTGAAAACTCTAATTTTCGCTTGTTTGACTGGTTTTGTCTTTTTGTCGGGTGCAGTGCTGCTAGTGGGCGGATATCAAACGGGGGCGATCTCCGCTTTTGCGGTTTCGGGATTCGGTGGTTTGTTTGTGTTGCGCTCGTTGTTAGACTTGTTGGTTAAGGAAAAGCTCGATCGAATAGTCGAGCGATAAATATACTGGGTAATTGGGAATTGCGATCGTAAGCTGCTACGCATTTAAATTGAATCCCGATCCGAGCTCTCCAGCCCGTTCTACAATAGCAGACGATCGGCTGAGGTTGGTACTGCCAACTAAGGATCGCGAATTAAATAATTTACACTCTTGAAAGTGGGATGGGCGTCCCGCCCGTCCAGAAAGGGCGGGCGGGACGCCCATCCCACAAGAACCATCACGCATTCTAAGTTATTTAATTCTCATTCTTAAACTTGTTAAAATAATTTGCGACTTTAGGTAGGGGCAGATTCTCAAAACACGAAGTTATACTCCTAACATATATTAAACGCGATCGCCCGCCCCTACAAAAAATGTACGCCCAAACATTGCTAAAACCAGACGGCCGCCCACTCACACTGTACAGCCGCTACCCAATCCCAAAAGGTATCGCGGCCGTAAGTCCCAGCAATGAACCCGTAGAGGCAAACCCGCACTTTCGGTGGCATCCTTTGCGGGGGGAATGGGTAGCATACGCCAGCCACCGTCAGGGAAGAACTTTCATGCCGCCGCCAGAATACAACCCGCTGGCTGCTACAATTAACCCTAAGTTTCCGACAGAATTGCCGCCGGGAGATTACGATGTAGCAGTGTTTGACAACCGCTTTCCCTCGCTGACTTTGCAAGCAAAAAACGCACCTGCAAATATTGTCGAAACTTTGCCAGCTAAAGGCATTTGCGAAGTCGTGGTTTTCACTCAAGATCCGCTGGCTTCCCTCGGTTCTTTGGAGTTATCTCATTTAGAATTATTGTTAGAAGTATGGGCCGATCGCACTTCAGTTATCGGCAGCAATCCCGAAATTGAATACGTCTTGCCCTTTGAAAATCGCGGCGTCGAAGTCGGAGTAACTTTGCACCATCCCCACGGTCAAATTTACGCTTATCCGTTCGTGCCACCGGTGCCGGCACGGATGTTAGAATGTCAATCGGTTTACTATCAAAAAAACAGTAGCGGTTTGCTGCAAGATTTGATTCAAAAAGAGATTTCCGACAACCAGCGAATTATTTATTTAGACGAAGAGGCGATCGCCTTTGTCCCCGCTTGTGCCCGCTACCCTTACGAAGTGTGGATTGCCCCGATCGCCCCCGCTGCTACATTTGTCGATTTGACCCAAAAACAGCGGCAATCACTCGCTAAAGCCTTAAAAACAGTCACCCTCAAATACGACGGTTTGTGGCATCGCCCGTTCCCTTATTTGATGGCTTGGTTTCAAGGGCCCACAGACGGGAAACCCCATCCAGAAGCGCATTTGCACGCCCAATTTTATCCGCCCTATCGATCGAGCGATCGGCTAAAATATTTAGCAGGAACCGAACTAGCCGCCGGAATGTTTGCAAACGACGCTTTACCCGAAGAAAAAGCTAAAGAATTGCAAGCAGTATCTATCGATTTTAGATTTTAGATTTTAGATTTTAGATTTTAGAGATTGTAGATTTTAGATTTAGCAAATGTTAACTAAAATCAGTGATTTTCTTCCTTCTTCCTTCTTCCTTCTTTCTTATTTCATATATGATAAACTCATTCAACAAAGAAGTCGATTTAAAACTCGAATTCATCCGCAAAGCCTTAACCGAAACAAAAGCGATCGCCCTTCGCTTGCGCGGTACAGACTGGTTTGCCTGGGCCACAGCCGGCGGTTCTCATACAGTATTGCTAACCGCAGAAACCGGAGTGGCAGAACTTTTAATTACCGCCGAAACAGCTTGGGTTCTCACCGATGAAATCGAAGCTCAACGCTTGCAGGACGAGGAATTGCCAGCCAACTTTCAAATGCACATCTATCCTTGGGCAGATGTTGCACAGCGCGAAGCTTTTGTCAAACAAATTACTGGTGGCGGTAACGTGATGAGCGATCGGCCAACTTCCCAAGAAATGCCAATAATCGCATCTTTACAGTCTCGCAAACAGACAATGATGTCAAGCGAATTAGAGCGATACCGGCGAGTCGGGCGTTTAGCCAGCGAAGCGATGACAGAGGTACTTTCCGCCGCCAAACCCACATGGACAGAATATCAGCTAGCGGGAGCCGGTGCAGAGGCATTGTGGGCGAGAGGTTTGCATCCAGCACTTACCTTAGTTGCTGGAGAAAGGCGTTTGCCGCTGTACCGCCACGCCACAGCAACCGCCGAACAAATTGGACGACAAGCAATGTTAGTATTTTGCGCCAGGGGAGGGGGTTTGTATGCAAATTTAACAAGATTTGTCTGTTTCGATTTTCTTGGGGAAAAGCATTCAGAGTTGCACCGACAAGTCAGAGAAATTGAAGCAGCGGCGCTAAATTTTTGCCGGCCGGGAGTAACGCTGAATGCGGTTTATGATACGCTTAAAACGGCTTACGAAGAGCACGGATATCCTCAAGCAATTGCGGAACACCATCAAGGTGGAACTACCGGATATTTGGCGCGGGAAATTGTTGCGAATCCGGCTACTTCAGATATTTTGGCAGAAAATATGGCTGTGGCTTGGAATCCGAGTTTGTCGGGAGCAAAAATTGAGGATACGTTTGTAATTCACAGCGATGGAACGTTGGAAAATTTGACTTTTGATCCGAATTGGCCGAGTGTTGAAGTAGCGGGAAGGTTGCGCCCTGTGCCGCTGGAAATATGGGACGATCGACCTTAGTCAATCTCAAGCAGTACCGAGCGATGACAAACGCGCTGCAAACTTTTAGATGGAATTTATCTGGCGGCTTCTGTCATTTGGCTTAATTTAGTTAATCGGTAGGGTGTGTCGTTCCTTCATATTTGATAAATATGGCAGATTGACGGGTGGCGACGCACCAAACAGCAGGCGATCGCTCTTCTTGTGTTTACCACATATACATGGAATATGCTGTATGATTTTTCCCACCTAATTACTGAAGCAAAAACGCAGCTACATAAGGGTTTCCCGAACTTGTAGTCATGTAAAAGATTTTTCAAAACCGGGAAAGTCTCACTCCGTATTGGTTTGAATCGGAACGATAGCAGCAGGCGAGGGAACTTCCCCTCTCTCTACCCCACAGCCCTGTCTTTTAGTCGGCAGTTTCTAATTCCTCTAATTCTTGCGTAGACTGCCATCCAGCTTGCCAGAGCGATCGGTCTTTGAGCTGTGCGGCGTTCAGCCAAAAACGCACATTTGGATCGCAAGCCGCCACCATTTCTGCAAATACCCATTTACCTTCGTTTTTTCGGTTGACCACTTGAAAGTGTCGCCACCCCCAAGTTTTTTGGTGTGAAGTCCATCGGGAACCAACTAAATAAGGAAATTTTTGTTTTTTGCTCACAGTATTTTTGTGGAAAAATATATTAGAAAGCAAGTGAATTGTAATATAGCCATCCTAAATCCTTTGTGTCATTCTTGTAGGGGCAAAACCCCCGTGGTTGCCCCATGAGGCCAGGGTAGGCAAAGAAAGGTACTATCCCCTACATCTTGGTACGACTCCTGCAAGGATTGCTATAACTCGTTCTGTTTGATGATATTAATTCCCTATCAAAAGTCGTCCAATCCTCTCCCCCTCTCCCCTTCTCTCCCTCCCATCTCGAACATACCAAATAATATAGAGCCACTGCTGCTTACACGAGAGTTCACATAAACTCTATCTACAAGTAGATGCGTTTATTGTAACTTGCAACAGTTTCGCATCGGGTTCAAAAGTAAGGGCAGTTCAATGACTGCCCCTGTAATTAGTTATACCTATTGAATAGGATAATTTTTCAGGCGATCCACAAATAGCCTATTTATCCAATACCAGCTACATCGTGAATCTCAAATCTAAAAGCAAATAACCCAGGTTATAGTTGTGCAGAATAATCCTTTCTGTGAAACTTACTCAAATCTACTTTTAGAGCAGGTTTGACGTTCACTTCCTGCTTCTACCAAGGCGGTCGGCCGCTTCTTGTCCACAGGCGTGTTTTCGAGCCCAACTTTCCCTACAAACATTTTTTCAATCTTCATCGTGTTTCATTGATCCTGTACAGCTCAATAAAAACGCACTTTTAGGTAAGATTGACTAATTTCTTTGATTCTGTCGCTACCTCTTGATTACTTCCCTGTTAAGGCTTTTGGCCTGATAAGTCCAGAGGAAGTTGGGGAAGTCGGAGGCGAACCGCATTTGTTTGCAGCCAGAGAGTAATAGCGTGCTTCCGTTGCGGAGTCACGTACTCTCCTGGTCGGATCACGCCAGCACAGACGCCGATGTTTTTAATAAGGGTTTCTCGCTCCGATGAACTTGCACCCTGTAGCAACCTGACTTGGGCTTTGATAAAATCCACGTTCATAGCTGAAAGTAAAAGTAAGTAAAGAACTCAGTTAAATAGCGATGCTTTGATTCCGATTGTAACTCTAAAACCACTTGGTATGAATCAAATTGATTCAACATCCCCAGGATGGGGATCGGCGCGTCTAGAGCTAGCCAACTTTATTTACTTTATCTGTTTTTGCTAGCAAAAGTGTCACTATGCTAGCAGTTTTGGCAGAATTCTTTATAGTTAAGAACTGTTACAAATTTGGCTCGATTTCCACAATACGGCAGAGTTTAGTGCTAACGCTACTTTCCTGACCTCAAAAAGTTCAGCCTTGTCTCCAACTCCTTGCCTTCCTAGGTTTTAGACTCCCCGATTGGGAAGCGATCGCTCCGGGAACATTCCTATTCGATCGCCCCTCTTAACACCCGGACACCGCCACATCACCCTATTGATTTAGCTCGTCCTGTAGACTTGGCTGTGGACTATAACTTTAGGCATACGTGTTGTTACCGGGGCTACAATAAGCGAGCAAGTTTTTATTCTTGTTTCTCAAGGAAATATTTTTTAGATTTTCTTGCCAAGCCCTTATTTGTGTTAATTAAGGCAGCTTTGTCATCTCCGGGCAAACGAAGACTCGCAGCTTGCGAATCCAGATATTTTTTGCTGTGTGGCGGTGAATCTGTTTCCTGAATTCCTTGGGGGCGATCGCACGTCCGCGAGAATTCTCAGTAACGGCTCATTTTGTATAATTCATAACAGATATGTCACTGTTCATAATTTAAAAACAGTACAATTTTAAACAGTCTTCCATCCGTCGATCGCTCCTAATAGTCTACCAAAATCGATAAAGAAATTAACTGTGCATAGCCGAGTTTTTATGACGAGTTTGCCCCATTGATTTGCATTAGGTAGCAATTATATGTAGCAAACCTTCTTACTAAATTAAGTTAAAAAAATATAACTTAATCTGATAATCACAAGTAATTAAATATACTGATTTTTTTCTAAATTTCAAATAAAAGCTATTTATTCATGATTTATTTATCATTTTTTAACTATATTTATACCCATCTTTTTTGTTAGAAAAATATTTTTTGACGGTAGAGGCTTCGGCTCAGAAAACTCTAGACGTGAATTTAAAATATTAATTAATCGGCGTTGCATAATTTGAAGATTATTTTGGGCATTAGGGTTGGGCGTCCCGCCTGCTGTGAAAATACACGCCTTCGGTCTCATGGCCCCATCACAAAAAACATTAAAATCATCCCCCTATTATGCAACCCTCATTAACCAGCTCATACGATATCTTTCACTATACAAAAACGCACCGACCAGCCAACAGATAAAAACCCCTCCCGCAGAAGCTGGGAGGGGAAATGGCGAATAAAATTATTGGTTTTAAATTATCGATATGTAGGTCTCTTTTTTCAGTATCAAGAGGTATCGATCTAGCCAACGACTAATGTTGGTCAGTCGCTAAAATAATTTCCCGGTGGGAAACCGAGAAATTATCAACTAAATCAACTTTTTTTCTGCTGGCGTTGGAGCTTAGTTTTCCAATTGGCGATATCCTTCTGAGCCGGCTGATAACTCTTAGTACCCGACGGCACCAGCGAAGCAGCTTCAACTGCCTCTTTCAGCTTTCCTTGAGAGCCACGCAACTGAGCAATTTTGAGAATACTTTCGCTCCACTCTCCAATTAACTGTTGAGCTTCTTCATACTTCGGCTGACCTGGCTCAATTTTATTAGCTTGCTGGATGCCTTTACTGTAAGAAGAGGCAACCCCCCGCTTAATTTGACCCTTAGCAGCCGATAGCAAAGCAGCATTTACATCCTGGTCTTTGGATAGCTCCTCCCACTGAGCGATCGCCTGTTTCGACTGATTGTAAACAGGCTTATTGACATCCGGCATTAATTTAGCCGCCCCGATCGCCCCCTGGAAATCGCCCCGAGCAGCCCGCCCGTTAGCTATATCCAAAATCGTTAAACTCCAGCGCTCAATATCCTGCTGAGCCTGCGGGTAGAGCGGATCGCTAGCCGGAATCGTTCGAGCCTTAACCACCGCTTTATTAAAACTAGAAGCCGAACCATCCTTAAGGAAAGTTTTCGCCTCAGCCCACACCTGCTGGCTCGACGGTGGCTGCTTGGTTCCAGCCCCTGCTTGCACCGCCCGCGGTTGGTTCTGAGACCCCCCAGTACCAGTAGATTGTTGAGATCCAGAGTTTTGGGCATTTTCAGCAGGCGATCGAGGATCTCCTTCCTGCTGACCAATAAAAATTGATCTGTTCGTCACAAAAACACCCAACAGCAACACCAAAGCCGTAGCGGAACTCCACAAAACTAGCTGCTGCAAAAATGACTTATCCGACCCCCCTTTATCTTCATCCTCCGGCTTTTGCAAGTTCGGTCGATCGCCTCCCCCATCAGCAGGAACCACGGCCTTCGGCTGCGACACAGGCGGCATCTCAACCGACGAATCCTGAGCGTTGCGAACTGCAGGAGGCAGATCCATTCGATCCCTAGCCGTCGCCATTTGCGGGCGATCTAACCCATCAGCCGTACCAACCGTCATATTGCCGTTGCGTCCGGCCAACGCAGCCGTTGGTACCCCTACATCGGGCAAAATCACCAAATTAGCCTTTCCTGGAGGATTCACCACCATCAAAGGTTCTTGTTTCGGACGCAAATGGTGGTCACACAGCTCCGGCAGTCGATCGCTCAAAAAACGGTCTAAACCCTTAATAGTCATGCACTGTCCCGAGCGTAGCCCCTCCAAAAGCGCCGTCGTAAAAAACCCCTGACGCAAAGCCGAAGTTTCCCGCGAAACTTGATTCGGGCGGCAAGAAAGCACCGTTGGGATTTCCAGTTCCCGCGCCAGCTCGACCGTTTGAGAGCCGATCGTTTCCCCCGCTTTCAAAATCTGGCTGCGGTTCATATCAACCAGCACCAACACCGTTTCCGTAGGAGCGTTTTTCAGAGTATTCAACAGCAACTCTACCGGAATCCCCGTACCCTTAATGTCAGCCGGATTGCCGTCAATCGGCATCAAATAATCCTTACCTTCATAGCTGACACCGTAGCCGCTAAAAAAACACCAGAGTAAATCTCCCTTTTGCACATGTTCCCCGCAGAGGCTTTGGGTCAATCTCAGAATATTTTCCCGATTTGGATATGTAGATTGACCCCACAGCGACGGCGAGCTATCGGTCATCAGCAGACATCCCTCCGGCGCAAAACCCGCATCCTCAGTCAAAAAACCGTACAATGCCTCTGCATCCTCTTGGGCATAACTCAAAGGCTGGAGTAACTGATATTGATTGATGCCTATTGCAATACAAGCGTGATTTTTCATCCCCATATGCCCTATATATATAGTGGACTGCTTGCACAAAACGATAACACATAGCCGCTGAAGGTTATACCCACTTTCGCCAGCACTCAGAGAGCAGTTGTCCGAAGGCAGAACTCCCAACAAGCGCCCAAATTTAGCATCCTAGAAATTTTAATTTTTATATTGCAGTAAAAAATTCTCCCCTGTGTCTACCTTTAGAAAAATAAAGTTAAATTGGATACACAGGCCAGTCTATTTGACTCTAATTTTCACCAAACTACACCAAAAAGGAATAACCCGCCAATGGTCTCTACCGCGAAAAAAGAAATCTCCCCCCACAGCGAATCGTTACTAAAGCAACATCATCCTAAAACTCATAGCCACTATAGATTTCAGGATTTTTTTGCCTTCGATCGCCAGATGGGCACAATTGACGACTGGAACGAGTCGCGCAACATTTTTACAAGCGAAGACTTCATTATTGGTTTGGTGGAGGGACTCGAAGAAGAAGTCGGCCCTGCGTCCTCTGTCATCATGTATACTATTGGTTGCCAATGGGGACTCCAAGATTCCGAATTTTTTCAAAAATGGTTTAGTGCCGAATACAGCCAGAACATTCGCCAGTCAAATCTCATGTTTCTGCTAGAAACTTGGTGGTGGCCTTTCACAGCTCAAGGTTGGGGTCGCTGGGAAGTGGACATGAGCGATCGCAAACACGGCTGTATCTTCATCAACCTTTTTGACTCAGCAGTTGCTCGAACTTTGGGCGACGTAGGCAAACCGGTTTGTCACCTATACGCCGGTTTGTTCGCCGGTTTCTTTGGCTCTTTAGTCAAAAAGCCTCTGAGCTGCATAGAACTCCAATGTTACTCAATGGGAGAAACCTATTGCAAGTTTCTGCTTGGCAACCCAGATAAAATTGATGCAGCAGCATTCTGGCTCAACGAAGGTGCCAACGCCCGCGATATTCAAAATCGACTGCAACACGGTGAAATATTGCGGTAAACAACCTGGAAAGGCACATTCCCTGCCCTGCCTTTCCTCCCACCAATTTCGCGATCGAAAGTGCAATGGTGGATTTCTCCAGGCAGGAAGAAAGATGAAAAGTCAAACTTCATGGTTGGGCCAATCCGTCCAAGAATTCTTTGGTCACTATAATTGGCTGGGAAAATCTTTAGAAACCCCAACTGGCTCGAACCCCGGTCAACTTCTGAGTTTAACCCAGCCAGTAGCAGACTTTTTTCAAGCTATTTCTTGGGAAGGAATTCCGGAAGTAGGTGCCCTACCCCTACCGCCACCCTTGCCAGTAATTTCTATTACTGAACAAGCAGAAGTCACCATTGATGACCTATTCGATATGTTTTAATCTGTCTAGGGAATAGAACATGAAAAATAGAGCAATCCCTCATCCATCTTCCCTCACCCCTCTTTTCTCATCCTTCAAAATCCCTCCGTTAAATCCGTTAAATCCCGTACACTGCTCGTTGCCGAACTTCCTTCCTTTTATCAATTACCGATTACCACTTAATTAAAATCATGCACCCTGAGATTGAGGCGCTGCTGGATCAGGCAGAAAACCGCTTTTTAAAAGGCGAAGAACTCCTAGCTTTTAAGCGTCAAGCTGTAACCCTTGTTCAGCGCTTAAAAATTTACGAATTTTTGCGAGAGAAGGAAGCAAGCATCTTCCAACCAGTAGCCAACCAACTACAAGAAACATTCCCCGACGAAAAACAAGAAACCTTAGAACGATCGCTCAAACACTGGGTGTTAGTCTTGCGGTACTGCGCTATGGCTATGCTGCTGAACGATCAAAATTTTCTCGAACAGCGCCTTGTAGACTGGCTTTCCGGCATAGTCGAAGCCCACCAAACTCAAAAAATCGAAGCAACTGTTTGCAATCTGCTGCAAACTCGTTTAAAAGAATTGCTTTCCGAGCAAGCCCGGGCTATATTGCAACCATTTTTCGACCAAGCACAGTCAATTATTATTGATCAAGGTAATAAATAATCAGCTTTCTTCCCAATTTCCAATTCCCGATTCCCAATTCCCAATTCCCGATGATTAATATTGCCGACTTACTCAAACAGCCCCGACTCCCTGGAAACTACTTTGCCAGCGATGCCTACGTCCGAGGCGACCTCGAACTCGGCCTCCTCGAAAACCGACGGGGCGATCGGCTCTTAGCACTTCCAGAAACACTGATTCAAGCCATTTATATCGGCTTAGAACAAGAAACAGGTCAAGCCTCCCGCCTCGTGCTTTTCAACTGCGGTCGCTGGTGGGGTAAAAACTTCTACGTGCGTTTTTGCGAAGAAGTCAGCGAATACTACGGTCAGCCAGTTTCTGAAATGGAAATGGTAGAATTTCTTCAGTCCTTACAGCAGTGTTGGAAAACTCATGGATGGGGAACATTTGATCTAGACCCCAGCTATTCCGAACATGGATTCTTAATAGTAAAAATTGCTAACTCTCTTTTTGCTAAAACAGCCCCCAAGTCTAAGCGACCAGCCTGTTTTTTAGAAGCAGGTATTTTAAGTTCGTTCTTTAGTCAGCTTACGGGTCGAGAACTTCACTGCCTGCAAACATCCTGCGAATCATTGGGTTCGGACTGCAACCGCTTTATTTTAGGGCTGCGCGATCGCCTCCAACCAGCAGATTCTATGGTCGAAGAAGGAAAAGACCATGAAGCTATTATCACTCAACTTTTCCAAAAAAACTGACTTATTTGACAGCTATTACTTTGTTTCTAATAGCTGTCAAAATTAAGTTTTGGTAGTCAGATTATCCACCGTATCATCAAAACTGTGAGTTAAATTATAAAAAATATCCTAAGTCAAGAAACTAGGTTTTAGCAATTTAAATAAAACCTGATTATAACTAGCAGCAAGAAAATTCATAACTTACTCTAGAAATTCCTAAAATTTAAAAGCAATCAAAACCTCAAATATTTTGCTAGAACTTAATGGACGCCAATGAACTTCTAACTCGATATGCAGCCGGCGAAAGAGATTTTAGACTGGCAAATCTGCGCGGCATTGTGTTGAGTCCGATCGATTTATACCGTTCCAGCGATGCCCCAACTCTAATTTTGGCAAACCTCAACCAACACCAGCAACGACCCTACTTAATCGGTGCTAACCTCAGCGGGGCAGACCTCACCAAAGCCCATCTGAGCCGAGCCAATCTCAGCAAAGCTGACCTCAGCGGAGCCAATCTCACCGGCGCCAACCTCATGGCTGCCAGTCTGAGTGGAGCCAATCTCATCGGAGCCAATCTCACCGGCGCCAACCTAGCCGGATCTCATCTGAATTGGGCAAACCTGACCGGAGCAATTCTTCCCAATGCTAATCTCATAGGTGCAGATATGAGCGCCGCTAACCTCACCAAAGCCGTTCTGACTCAGGCAAATCTCAGTAAAGCCTATCTGATTAAATCCAATCTCAACGGAGCCAACTTCAAAGATGCTTACTTAAGTCTAGCGAGTCTCAAAGAGGCAGACTTGACCGAAGCACAGCTCACCGGAGCCGAATTATCCAAAGCCAACCTAGCCGGAGCCAACTTAACCCGTGCTAACCTCAGCAAAGCCAACCTGTTGAAAGCTAATCTCAGGCGGGCTAACCTCACTCAAGCCTATTTAAACGGCGCGTGCTTGATCGGATCAGACCTTAGCGAAGCTTGCTTGGATAGAGCCAATATGTGCAAAGCAGACCTCAGCAAAACCTATCTGAGAAACATTACTTTGAATGGTAGCCACTTAAGCGGTATTAACCTCAGCGGAGCCGACCTCAGCGGTGTAGACTTGAGCCGCAAACTTTTAACTGGAATTAATATGGCAGAGGCATTGTTGAATGAAGCCAACTTAAGCGGTGCTTATCTGATGGAAGCTAACTTGAGCGGAGCCAACCTCAGCAAAGCCAACCTGAGTCTAGCCTACCTGATCAATGCCGACCTGTCTAATTCTTGCCTGCATGAAATTAACTTGACCAAAGCTAACCTGAGTAAAGCCAACTTGCAGAAAGCTGACTTGACAGGAGCCAACCTCCGGGGAGCGATTCTCACTGAGGCGGATTTGACGGGAGCGAAGTTGATTGGAGCCACTCTTCCTAACGGCACAGTTTATCGGCGTTAACTGGTCAACCCCCTTGATTATTTGCCGAGTAATGTGCGGTTAATGTCCAGAATCGGAAAAAATAGGTTCCTTTCTTCCACCGTGAGATATTGCTTGAGGACCTTTTTCATCACATCGTAGGTCACGGTCGCAGTATTTCTAACTTGAACAGCGCCTAAAATAGTTTGCAACCAAAGTAGTAGCCGATCGCGCAACCGTTCAGTATCATTAATCAACAGTGCTGCCGCCGAATGCCTCAACACCCGCACAATATCTCCACGGCACTTTTCAGTCATATCGTTAGCCCCCCGCCTAAATAAACTAGGGTCTAGAGACAGCATTTGTGCTTCCACTTGCCGCATAATTTCTGTTTCAGAGGCTTGAATTTTTTTATAAGCACTCATCCGGTGATTCAAAGACTGAAAGTAGTCTTTCAAAAATTGGAGTTCTTCGGCACTGGCGTAGCGTCCGTCTGTTTCCGTGCTCAAACGCGCAAGTTGGCTCAACATAGATTCTTCTCTACTACTAAAATACAAACATATCAGTTTTAAGCTTCTTTAGTGCGAACTAAATACTGTCCTACTTGAAAGCGGGTTTCATTAAGCTGTGTAACGATAGAACGAGTAATTAACTTTCCTGATTCTACAACTACTTGACCCGTAATTGGGTGTAATAAATCTTGCTGGGCTCGGCGGCCGATCAGAGCTTCGACATTTTCAATAGCATTAATATACATCCCCGCAGGCAACTCTACAACCACACCCTCGCCCATAATTTGAGCCTGACAAGCAAGTCGCGAATTGGCTTTAGCCGTAGTAATGACTTCCAACGTCCTTTTCTCGCGGCGGTTCATGTCCGACAAGCCTTCCATGCCTTCTTTAATGTAAACATGGCAGGTAGCGCACATTCCCCGCCCCCCGCATTCCTTGAGAACGTCTAAGTCTTTGGAAAGTAAGGCAGACAGGATATTCGATCGGGTTTCGACTGCTATTTCCTCCGCAATTGGATCTAGTTTAATAATTTTAACCATATTGATGTTTGCTCCTGTCAAGTTCAGTATTTAGCAAGTTACGATCAACTTATTCAAAGCGCAAATAAATTTAGCTAACACTCAAAAAGGTTAAGATGCCTTGACCACAGCATCGGCTTGTGGCTCTCTAACCCCTATGGCATAACCGCACTTCTGTTTTGCTCCTATCGCTGTTTCCTCGCCCCGATTCCCCAGCTTAGCCTTGAAAAGCTAAAACCTTAGAAACTTTCTGGAGGGCATTGAAAAAACTGTAATAGTCGCGATCGACTAAAATAGCAGCCACAGGTAGTTCCCGATCGGGTACAGGCATCCGGCAAGATTGATAGTGATTCCGAAGCTCAAGGATTTTAGTAGGTGCGACTGTGCGATCGCTCTCAAGGAGGCTGAGAATGAACCTGAGATAACATAGGCTGTACCTGGCGAGCGATTCAAAAATTTGAATTTTTGTCAGAATTATTTACATATTTTAATACTAGCTCAAGCTTTTTCTATAATTAGACCGATGCAACATTCTAAGTACCGCATTTTAGGGCTAGTCGGACAAGGACAATTTGGTCGAGTCTTTTGTGCCAGCGTTCGAGAAGCTCCCGCCCAGGACTCCCGCCTCACCAGCCAACTGGTTGCTCTCAAAGAACTTAGTCATCAAAAAGCCCCAACTAGCGAATTCTTGCGAGAGCTGTGGTTTCTGATCACCTTGCAGCACCCGAACATCGTTACCTGCCGTGCTCTAGAACACACAGCTACAGGCAGGTACTTGGTTATGGACTACTGCGAGGGAGGAACCCTCCGCAACCTGCTCAAACAAGAGCGCCCCTTGCGTCTGCTCGAAGGTTTGCAGCTAGTCATGGAAGTTTTAGCCGGCTTAGACTACGCCCACCGCCGAGGCGTAGTTCACTGCGACATCAAACCCGAAAATATCCTCCTAACTTTAGGGGCCAAAGGTTGGTCGCCCCGGCTGTCTGACTTTGGCATCGCGCGTCGGCTGCCAGAAATTGGTACCACTCGCCTCCACCAAGAACTTTCTCCCGACGCTACCGTCGGTTCCCCCGCTTACATGGCCCCTGAGCGGTTTTACGGTCTTTTTTCTCCGATGTCAGATATATATGCAGTAGGAATTCTGCTGTTTGAATTGCTAATGGGCTACCGCCCTTTCGGGGGAACCCCCGGAGACTTGAGGTGGGCCCACCTCAATCAACGCTTGCAATTTCCAGACGCCATCCCCGAACCTTTGCAAGCAATAGTCAAAAAATCTTTAGAAAAGCTGCCAGCCCGCCGTTTTGCCAGTGCTTCCCAAATGGCTCAAGCTCTGCGGCTGATCATGTACGACCCCGCTGTCAGGCAATTGGGCGACTGCATTATTCCCTGGGAAAATCCCACAAGTGGTGATAAAAGTCTGAAGTCGGAAACTGACTCTTTGCTGGAAGTTGAAGAGGAAAAAGTATCACAGTCGGCTATTAATTTACTTCGGACTGTGCGCTATTCGCTTTCGCAGCCCAAGCCACTGATACTTCCTGCACCGTTGACCGCTTTAATTGCCACTGAAACCTATCTCTATGCTGCTGTAGGTACAGAGGTCAAGGTTTGGTCTCAGCCGGGAAAACAGCTAGTTACAGGAGAAATGTCTACTTCGATTTCATTAATGGCGGAAATCGTGCGCGGCATTTTACCTGTTTCCAACGGCTGCTGCGTTCTCACTCCCCAAAAACTTTACTGGCTCAATGAGCGATCTTGGGAGCCTCAGTGTTTACTGGATATGGGTTTGAGGCAAGGGCCAGATTCTTTAAAAGCTGCTGTAGACTCTCGCGGCAACTGGTTGACAGTAGCGGTTCCCGGCGAACTGCGTTTTTATTCTTTAGCTGGAAACAGCACGGCGGGCGATCAGAAAAAAGCCCTGAAGCTGATCGCTACTGTGCCGTTACCAGAACACTATTTACCAGAATTAATGTTTCTGGATCGGCGACACGTCTTAGCAGTTTGGCCGGATAACGAACCAAAAAATCCCCAAACTATTTTTAGAGTTTACACTCGCCGCGGCACCCCTGTGGGTTCTGTGCGGTTGTCGGCCAGCGTCGGACAGATGCTGTTGACACCTGAGCCTTATACTTTGCTGGGAATTCCTCAAGGTGGTAAAGCGGCGGTGCTGTTGATGAAATTGTGGCCGCTCAAGGTAGCGCGAATTCCTCTTGAAACTTTGCCCGTGTCTGCTTGTGTGGCTAATTGGGGATGGGTATTGGCAGATGTTGGGGGCCAGATAGAAGTGTTAAACAGTCAAGGGATTCAAGTAGGGAATTTTAGCAGCCCTGCCTCACCGCGGGCGATAGCTCCTTGGGGGAATAGAGGTTTGGTGATTGCTGTCAATACTGAGGAAGAGAGTCACTTGCACTTTTTAGATGTAGATGTTGAGGAGACCAACTCGCGCTCGCTCATCAAAGGCTGATAACTGGCGTAACTAAAGGAGTTTGGGGGTGTAATTCAGGAGAGTGTATTTGCGGGCGATCGATTCCTGGGAGTTCGATCAGGGTTAGAGTACCGTGTCGTGTCAACTTCTGGATTTTGAGTCAGAGGAATTGTTAAGGGCGATCGGCTCAATCTGAGATCCAAACCTCCCTCAGTAAAGTCCCAGAAATGCACACACCACTTACATATATATGACTCATGCACCAGCCTGCTTCTGTCATCCTCACCCAGTGCTCCAGCCTCACCCCTTACACTCTAACTTTGCCTAACCTCTACTCCAAGTAAGCCCCATCATGTTGAACCACTGAGTCCTTATACCCATGCGGGGGAAATAGTCCGCCCCAAAGCCGTATTTGGGCCGAAAAAAAGACCCCATAGTTAAAAGAGGAGTCAGCCAGGGGATACCGGAGCAGGCGATAAATGTCGAAACCCTTGGTGTGTATAGCTTTCCAAAAAAGTCAAAAATATTTTCACAAAACGCTTGACAACTCTGGGGAGAGTTGATACATTAATAAAGCGCCAGAAGGG